>JBGAQN010000048.1:0-18394 GCA_044220725.1 Dermatophilaceae bacterium | reverse complement strand
CGAGTGGACCGTGCAGTTGCTCCAACTGCGGCACGCCCATGCGGTGCCCGGGTTGCGCACCCCCGGAACTCTGGCGGGCCTGCGGGCCGCCACCGAGGCCGGGCTGGTCGGCGCCGAGGACAGCGAGACGCTGGCGACGGCATACGAGAACGCCGCGCGGCTGCGCAACGCGATCCTGCTGTGGCGGGGGCGTCCCGGGGACGCGGTGCCAGCGGACGTGCGCGACGCTGACGGGGTCGGCCGGATCGTCGGGCGCGAGCCGGGGACGGGCGCCGAGCTCGTCGAGGCCTACCTGCGCCAGTCGCGGCGGGCCCGCGCCGTGACCGAGACACTGTTCTACGCGTCGGAGTGAGCGCAGCGAACGCTGGAAGTGTGGTTCCCTAGGCGCGTGACGATCACCGTATTCCTTCTCGACGATCACGAGATCGTCCGGCGTGGCCTGCGTGAGCTGCTGGAGATGTCCGGCGACATCGAGGTTGTGGGCGAGTCTGGGTCGGCGTTGGAGGCCGAACGGCGCATCCCGGCGCTGCGGCCCAAGGTCTGCGTGCTGGATGCCCGGCTGCCCGACGGGTCCGGCATCGACGTCTGCCGAGCGGTCCGCGCCGTCGACCCGACGCTGCGGTCGCTCATCCTCACCTCCTACGACGACGACCAGGCGCTCAAGGCTGCGGTGCTCGCCGGAGCGTCCGGGTATGTCCTCAAGGACATCAAGGGCAACGACCTGGTCGATGCGATCCGGCGGGTCGCAGCGGGAGAGCACCTCATCCGGCCCGAGGTCATCGCCCGGGTCAAGTCGAGTCTGGGTGAGTCATCGATCGACCCCCGGTTGCGCTCGCTCACCCCGCAGGAGCGCCGGATCCTCGAGCACATCGCTGAAGGGCTGACCAACCGGCAGATCGCCGAGGACATGTTCCTCGCCGAGAAGACGGTCAAGAACTACGTCACCTCAATCCTGGACAAACTCGGCATGGACAGCCGCACCCAGGCGGCCGTGTATGCCGCGACCCACCCGACCCGCTCGAAGACGCGCCGGCCCTGAGCGGTCTCGGCGTCCCCACGGTTGGTCGATCGACGGCAAGGTAGACGTCAGGTAACCGCAGGGTGTCCTGCCGGGGTACAGGGGACCTTCGGCCCTGACCGGAGCCCTATCCACGACAGACGATGAGCCCGTGAGCACAGCGAGGGCGCAGCAGGGCGTCCCGTACACGCCGGGGCGGTCGGGGGACGTCGTCGCGGGTCTGCTCAACGATGGCCGGGCGGAATCGGTTGCCAAGGCTGCGGTCGACGAAGCGGTGCGACGGGGAGCGCGCCTGCGCTTTGTTCAGATCGTCGAAGAGGGCCTGTCAGCGGATGAACGAGCTGAAGCTGACCAGGCGACCTTCCGGGCGGCGGTTCACGCGCTGCGGGGCCTGCGAGGCATTCCTTGTCGCTTCGAAGTGGTCACGGGGGACCCCACGCCGACGCTGTTGGAACTGACCCGCAGCGCTGCGGCGCTCATTGTTGGCACCGATGAGGGCACCGGACGGACCATCGCCCGCCGGTGCCTCGCGCACGCGGAATGCCCCGTGGTCACTGTGCCGATCACGGCAGCCTGACCGGCGCGTCTCTTCCAAGCGATCCGGCGGGTCGTCAGCACAGCCGCGCTGGGCCTTGGCTGGCCTAACATCAGCGGTGTGCAGGTCGTTCAGGCGGGACTACGGATGCCCCGGTCGTCGGAGGCGGCCTCGACGCTGCTCAACGCCGTGCTTGCGGTGGGGAGCGGCTTGGAACTGCCCGACGTGCTCACCCGAATTGTGCGCAGCGCATGCAACCTCGTCGGAGCCCACCACGGCGCACTGGGTGTGCTGCGGCCCGACGGCGAGGGCCTCATGGAGTTCGTCACCGAGGGGATGAACCCCGCCGAGCGCGCCGGGATGGGTGATCCGCCGTTCGGTCACGGGGTCCTGGGTCTGCTCATCCGGGAACCGCGCCCCATCCGGTTGTCGGCCATCGAGCATCACCCCGAAGCGGTCGGTTTCCCACCAGGACACCCCCTGATGACCACCTTCCTCGGCGCGCCGATCCATGTGCGCGGGGAAGTCTTCGGCAACCTCTACCTCGCCGACAAGGTCGGGGGGTTGGAATTCACCGATGACGACGAGGACCTCGTCGTCGCCCTCGCAGCGGCGGCCGGGATGGCCATCGACAACGCCCGAATGTTCCACGTCGCCCGATCTGGGCGTCAGTGGTCCGATGCACTCCGCGAGATGACCCAGGCCCTGCTCTACGGGCGGGACCAGCGGGTGGCCCTGTCCATGCTGGTCGAACGCGCCCAGATCGCCGCCGAGGCCGAATTGGCAGCCGTAGCTTTGGTCGGTGAGGATGGCCAACTGGTCATCGAGGCATCCACCGGGACCGATGCCCGGGCCAGGCTCATCGTGGGCACGCCGCTGACCGAGCCCCACTGGGTGACCATCCTGGACTCCGGCGAGCCGTTGTTGCTGCTCTCCCGAGAGGGCGAGGCGGTCACCGACTCGTTGGCTGCCCAACTGCGAGAAGCCAGCGGGCTGCCCCTCTACGGCCAAACGGCCATCGTGCCGATGAGCGTGGGGTCCGGGAGCCTGGGGCTGCTCGTCGTGGCGTGGGGAGAACGCGAGTCGCACACGGCATACGACGCGGCCGAACCGTTGAAGCAGTATGCCGACCTGGCGGCGGTGACGCTCACTGCGGCGACCGCGCAGCGCGACCGAGCCCGGATGGGGGTCCTCGAGGATCGCGAGCGCATCGCCCGGGACATGCACGACGTCGTCATCCAACGGCTGTTCGCGACTGGCCTCGGGCTGCAGTCCGCCTCTCGGGTCGCGGCGCACCCCTACGTGCAGAAGCGGCTTGCTGAGGCAGTGGACGAGTTGGATCTGGCGATCAAGGACATCCGCCGGATGATCTTCGCGCTCCACGAACCCGAGACCCGACCGCTGTCCGAGGACTTGGCGGAGTTGGCCAGCAGTTTCGCCGAGCCGCTGGGCTTCCTTCCGAGGTTGACCGTCGTCGGTCCGGTCGACGACCACCGTGGGATTGACGAGTGGCTGAGGCTGGACTTGATGGCCGTGATCCGCGAAGCGCTCTCGAATGTGGCTCGGCACGCACAGGCCAGTGAGGTCGATGTCGCCATTGTCCTGCAACGTGATCTCATTCAGGTCACCGTCGAAGACGACGGCGTGGGCATGGTGGACAGCGGTCGCCGCAGTGGCCTGGCCAATCTCGCCGACCGTGCGCGCGGTCGGGGCGGACATCTTGTCGTGCTCTCACCGGTGGCTGTGCTCGGGGGGACCCGGGTGGTTTGGGAGTGTCCGGCTGTCTCTGGAACGCCACCGACGACTTTGTCGTGACAGGGCCGGGCCGGCGAGCAGCCACACGTGCGCACAGTGTTGCCGCATCGGGTCGAAGCGGCCACGCCGCCCTGACCCACGCCTGAGGAGTCGGGGATCCTGACGATTTCTTTGCCGTTGCATCTTCCCGGTGTCTCACATTGCGGATAACGTTCGGCGCAGACCCCTCGGGGGGTCACACGACGGTCTAGCGGCCCTCTCCCAACCCAGGAGTTCATTCATGAAACGCACGACGGTCGGCGCGCTTGGCGCCGTGCCGCTGCTGGTCGGGGCGCTGGCCCTGGGCAGCAGCCCGGCTACCGCAGCGCCCATCGCCACTGCCGCGCCCTTCGCGGCCGACGGGGTTTACATCGTCCAGATGGCCGATTTGCCGGTGGCGGCCTATGACGGGACGGCGGCCGGATACAAGGCCACCAAGCCCGCGACGGGAAAGAAGTTCGACTCCACGACCCCCGATGCCACCAAGTACGCGGGTTACCTCGTCGCCAAACACGATGCGCTTCTTGCCTCGGTGGGCGGCGCGAAGCGCCTCTATGACTACCGCTGGACCTTCAACGGCTTCTCAGCGAAGTTGACCGGCGCCCAGGTGGCCACGCTGTCCAAGACACCGGGCGTGGTCAACGTCACGAGGCTTGAGCAGGTCAAGGCCGACACCTCGTCGACACCGTCTTTCCTCGGTCTTGACAGCTCGGCGCAGGGCGGCCTGTGGACGAAGGCGGGCGGCAGCCTCAAGGGTGAGGGCGTCATCATCGGCATCATCGACTCCGGCATTTGGCCTGAGTCCTTGAGTTTCACCGATCGGGTCGATGCCAAGGGCAACCCGGTAGCGCAGGGTTTCCTGTCCTATCAGCAGATCCCGGGTTGGCACGGCAAGTGCACCCCCGGCGAAGGCTTCAACGCCTCGATGTGCAACCAGAAACTCATCGGCGCGCAATACTTCAACGAGGCGTGGGGCGGCAACGCCGGTATCCCTGCGGAGGAGTTCGCGTCGCCGCGCGACTTCGGTGGCCACGGCACGCACACCGCCAGCACGGCCGGGGGCAACGCGAACGTTGCCACGACCCAGGACGCGGCTCCGTTCGGCTCGGTGAGCGGCATCGCGCCGCGGGCGCGGATCGCGGCATACAAGGCGCTTTGGGAGACGCCCGGCGGTGGTTCCGGATATAACGCCGACCTCGTGGCCGCCATCGACCAGGCCGTGGCCGACGGTGTCGATGTCATCAATTATTCCGTGAGCGGCACATCGACGAACTTCGCCGACCCGGTGGAGATCGCTTTCCTGTTCGCCGCAGACGCGGGAATCTTCGTGGCGACGTCGGCAGGCAACAGCGGTCCGACCGCATCCACGGTGGCGCACCCCTCTCCATGGACCACTACCGTCGCGGCGGGAACCCACAATCGCAATGGCGAGGGATCGGTGACCCTGGGCAATGGGACCACGTATACCGGCGCTTCGTTCGCGACCCCGGTGGGCCCAGCCCCATTTGTCGATTCCACGACGGTGGGAGTGTCTGGGGCAGACCCGACCCAGCTGAGCTTGTGTTATAGCGCGGCCGAGGCTGGCTCTGCCGTTCTGGACCCGGACAAGGTCAAGGGCAAGATCGTCCTGTGCGACCGCGGCGGCAATGCCCGCACGGACAAGTCGCTGGCGGTCAAGGAGGCCGGGGGTCTGGGGATGGTTCTGGTCAACACGACGGCCAGCTCGACCAACGCCGACTTCCACTTCGTGCCCACCGTGCATCTCCCGCACACGGACCGGGCCGCTCTCAAGGCGTATGCCGCGACCGCTGACGCCACCGCAACCATCAACCAATCGAGGGTCGTCTACAACGCTCCAGCGCCCACGACGGCGACCTTCTCTTCGCGTGGTCCCCTGATCGGGGCTGCGGGTGACCTGCTCAAGCCGGACATCATCGCTCCGGGGCAGGACATCCTCGCCGCAGTTGCGCCACCGGGGAACTCGGGTCGTGACTTCGACATCTACAGTGGAACGTCGATGTCGGCTCCGCACATGGCCGGTCTGGCGGCACTGCTCAAGCAGGGCAAACCGAACTGGTCGCCGATGGCCATCAAGTCGGCCTTTATGACGACCGCTGGTGACGTTCTCGACGGACCCAACACCAACCCACTCGTCATTTTCCGCCAAGGCGCCGGGCACGTCACGCCCAACAAGGCGACCGACCCGGGCCTGGTCTTCGACAGCGGGTGGAACAACTGGCTGGCGTTCCTGTGCGGCACGACGTCCGCAGTCAATGCCACCAGTTGCGCGGCCCTGACCTCGGGTGGCTACTCGACGGACCCGAGCGACATGAACGTCGCGTCGGTGGCCATCGGGGCGCTTGCCGGCACCCAGACCGTGACCCGCAAGGTGACCAACGTCAGCAAGGCGAAGTCGGACTACACCATGTCGGTTTCCGGCCTCTCCGGGATCAGCGTGGTCGCCAACCCAGCGACCTTCTCCCTCGCTCCTGGCGCGTCCCAGACGATCTCGTTGACCTTCACGAGGGAAAGCGCTGCGCTGAACTCGTACAGCGGTGGCCAGCTCACCTGGACCGACGGGGCGCACCAGGTGCGTATCCCCGCTGTTATCCGTCCGGTGGCTTTGTCGGCTCCGGTTCAGGTCACCGGGACGGGCGGGGCGATCGACTACACGGTTGGCTTCGGTTACACGGGACCCTTCACCGCGACGCCTCGTGGCCTGATCCCGGCGGTGAAGACCGACGGCACCGTCGTTGACGACCCGACGAACGAGTTTGTCGTGGGCGGTCCGGGCGTCACCGCCCATGAGGTGGTCATTGAACCTGGCACGACCTATGCCCGGTTCTCGCTGTTCGACGACTACGTCGATGGCGCGACCGACGACCTAGACCTTTACGTCTTCCGGGGTGCGACCCAGGTGGGCAGCAGCGGTAGCGGGACCTCGGCCGAAGAGGTGAACCTGGTCAACCCGGCGGCTGGCACCTACACCGTGTACGTGCACGGATGGGGCACCGATGGCCCGGATGCCAAATACACCCTCTTCCACTGGCTGCTCGGGTCCGCGGACGCCGGAAACATGACCGTCTCGGCACCGCCAAGCGCGACGCTCGGTGCGTCGGGCACGATCTCGCTCACCTTTGGCACCCTGGCCCCGGGGACGAAGTTCCTTGGCTCCGTGGTCTATGGCGGATCTGCCGGCATGCCCAACCCGACGATCGTCCGGGTGGACACGCAGTAAACGTCACTCCGGCCCGCGCGGGTCGAACCACGACCAGGGAGGTCCCGGCGCCAGTCGGGACCTCCCTGGCTCATGTCTGGCTGTTTGCCTGTGCGCTTGGATACCCCAGGGGGTATCCGCTAGGCTGTCCGCAGTCGAAGTCGCAGTCCCACCCAAACCCAAGGAGGAGGGCCATGTCGGAGCACCAGCCGCCGTCGGGGAGCCTTGCCTACCTGCCGGTGACCTTGTTCGCCGCGGTCATGGGCATCGGCGGCCTCGGCCTGGCCTGGCGCCGCGCCGCCATCGCCTGGGGCGCCCCGATGTGGATCGCCACTGTCTTCGTTCTCCTTGCCGCCGCGGTCTTCGTCCTCATCGCCACCCTGTATGCCGTCAAATGGCTCCGCTTCCCGACGGCGGCGCGCGCGGAATTGCGTCACCCCGTCCGGATGGCCTTTGCCCCCACCCTCACCATTGCGATCCTCGTCCTGGCCACCGGCCTGCAGGATCTGACGCCCCGCCTGGCCATCGCGCTGTGGTGGATCGGCGCCATCGGCCACCTGGCCGCGACTCTGGCCGTCCTCACCACGTGGCTGTCCCGCCAGGAGATCGGCCTGGCCCAGGTCACTCCGGCGTGGTTCATCCCCGTCGTCGGCAACGTCGTCACGCCGCTCGCGGCCCCGGCTCTCGGCTCGACCGAGCTCGCGTGGTTCGCCTTCGGGGTCGGCCTGGTGGCCTGGCTCGGCCTCTTCCCGATCCTCCTGCACCGGCTCCTGCTGCTGGACACCCCGCTCCCGACCAAGCTGCGCCCTACCCTGATGATCCTCGTCGCGCCGCCTGCCGTCATGGTGCTCTCGCTGACCAGCCTGGTCGGCGGCCCCCTCGACCCGGTGCGCAAGATCCTCTTCGGCGCGGCCGTGTTCGCCGCCGTGCTCGTCGTCGTCCAGCCCGGCCAACTTCGGCTACCGTTCGCACTGCCATTCCTGGCCTACACCTTCCCGTTGGCCGCTCTGGCCGCTGCCGCGATTGCGGTTGACGCCTCCTCCGGTACCGCCCCGGGAGCCGGACCCACGGCATACCGGATCCTCGCCTGGCTGCTGCTCGCGGTGGCGACGTTCGTCGTCTTGGCGGTCGGTGCCCTCACCCTGCGCGCGGCAGCCCGCCGCGCGATCTGTGTCCCCGAATGACCAAGGAGTCGTCCCCGCTCATGACTGTCCGCCGTCTGGCCGTCGCGCTTGTCGCGCTCGTAGCCGTCTCGCTCACCGGCTGCTCCAGCTCCACACCGTCCGGCTCGACCGGTCTGGCCACCATGGCTACGGCCGCCTCGTCCCCGGCCAACGGCGCCGAGGTCGATGCGGCGACCTTCGCGGCCGCGATGAAGCGCCCCGGCACCGTGGTGCTCGACGTGCGGACTCCGGCTGAGTTCGCCGAGGGTCACCTCGCGGGGGCAGTCAACCTCGACGTCAACGCCGCGGACTTCCGCACCAAGGCCGGTGCGCTGGCCAAGGATGTCCCGTATGCCGTCTACTGCCGCAGCGGGAACCGGTCCGGCACCGCGCTGGCCATCATGAAGGGGCTGGGGTTCACCCAGACCTACCACCTCGGGGGCGGGATCACGGCGTGGACCGCCGCCGGAGGAGCCGTCACCAAATGAGCACGCCATCGACCGCCCCATCCCAGCGAGGAGACTCATGAGCACCATCACCCTCACGGCCGCGACGTTCGAGCAGACCGTGACCGAGAACGACATCGTCATCGTGGACTTCTGGGCCGCTTGGTGCGGCCCGTGCCGCATGTTCGCCCCGGTCTTTGAGAAGGCGTCCACGGAGCACCCGGAGATCGTCTTCGGCAAGGTCGACACCGAAGCGGAGCGGGAGTTGGCCGGTGCAGCCGGGATCACGTCGATCCCCACGCTCATGGCCTTCCGCGAAGGCGTGCTGGTCTTCTCTCAGCCCGGCGCCCTTCCGGCGGCGGCGCTGACCCAGGTCATCGAGGGCGTGAAGGCATTGGACATGGCCGATGTCCACGCGCAGGTGGCTGCCCAACGCGCCCAGGTCAAGCCTCAGGGCTGAGGGCTGAGGGCTGATCCTCGGCGCCAGGTGTCAACTGCGCGTCAGGGTCCACTAGGGTCCCAGGGTGAGTAGCGAGCGGCAGGTGCATCTGGACCGGCGCGCCGTCCTGCTCGTGGTCGGGTGCACCGTCCTGTGGGGCTTTGGCCAGATCGCCTCGAAGGTGGCCCTGGCCCAGATCCCGCCGCTCACCCAGGGCGGCCTGCGCTCGATCGGCGCGGCCCTGCTCGTGCTTGCGTGGGCGCGCTGGCGCGGCATACCGCTGCTGGAACGGGACCGCACGCTCCTGCCGGGGCTCATCGCAGGGAGCCTGTTCGCTGCCGAGTTCGGGGCGCTGTATTCGGCGCTGCAGTTCACCACCGCCGGACGGATGACCGTCTTCCTCTATCTCGCGCCGTTCGTCGTGGCGATCGGGATGGCGTTCATCTCCCGAGCCGAGCGGCTGCGTGGGCTGGCCCTGGTTGGGCTCGTTGCGGCTTTCGCCGGCGTGGCGTTTGCCTTCCTCGACAGCCTCACCGCCGCGGGCGCTGGGTCGCGACAATGGCTGGGCGACGTCCTCGCTGGCCTGGCCGCTCTGGGCTGGGGCGCGACCACGCTGGTCATCCGCGCGACCCGGCTCGGGCCGGTGCATCCGGCCAAGACCCTGCTCTACCAACTGGGCATATCCGGAATCGGGCTCACGACGGTCGGTTGGTTCGCCGGTGAACGCGCCCAATGGCCGCTGACCCCCATCACCGCTGGAGCGCTGGCGTTTCAGGTCATCGTCGTTAGCTCGGCGAGCTATCTCGTGTGGTTCTGGCTGATCCGGACCTACTCGGCGACCAAACTGTCGGCCTTCACCCTGCTCACCCCGGTCGTCGCCCTCGTCGCCGGGGCGGTGCTGCTCCGCGAGCCGGTGACGCCGCGGATCCTCGTGGCCCTCGTCGCCGTCTGTCTGGGTCTGGTCGCGGTCAACCTCAGGCGTCGAGCACCCCGCGGGTCATAGGTGCGCCCGATGGCTGGCTAGATCTTGGCGGCCCCTTCGACGATCTGGGCCAGCACCGCAGCCAGTTCGTCGCGGTCCAGGGCGGCGTTGGTCGCCGCGACTGCGGCGACCGCGTGCTCGACCCGGCGCATCTGGTCGCCGACGGCACTCAAGGCCACGTCGAAGGAGCGCACGATGTCGCGCCGAGTCGGCGCACCCCCGGACAGGTCAGCGGACGCGCTGTCCGCGCCGTCGAGCAGGGCTCTCCACGAGGTGGTCACCGCGCTCGTTCCCGAAACCTGCGCGGAGACGCGAGCCACCCGCGCCACGTATGCCGCCGTCGCCTCCTTGTCCGCCTGCAGGTCGGCGTCGAGGATGGCCAGCAACGCTGTGGTTAGGCTCGACAGGGCGCGCTCGGACACTCGAGGGTCTTCGGCGCCCGCCTCGACGGCCACGACATAGCGGCCGATGGCCTCGGCCTGCATCCGGGCAATGGCGCTGCTGAGCGCCAACTGTTTGCGGGTCCGCACCACCACATTCAGGTCGGTGGCGGCCGCGCCGACCGCCTCGGACAATCCTTGCAACTGGGTGCGGATCACCGGCACCAGGGCGACGACGTCCGCACCGTGAGGTTCGTGCTCGACCGCTGCCGATGTCGAAGTGACCTCAGTGTCCAGACTGGACAAGGCCGTCCGCAGCCGACGTAGGTCGCGACCCAGCGTGTCGGCCAGCACGAGCGAGTCGGCGATGTCTGTCGCGAAGGACCCGAGGCGCACGCGTGCATCAGCGACGAGGGCGAGCATCCTGCGCGCCGTCTGAGACCCGTCGGCAGACTCTGGGAGAGCCGGACAGACCTGCTCCCGAGCCGCCACCTCCACCGGAACCAAGTCGAGCTGCAGATCGGTGTAGGAGGCGAAACCGTTGTCTGCCAATGCCTGTGCCAGGGTTTCGCCGCCGATCTCAGCTGCCTGTCGGGCGCTGGCGCCGGAGTCGCGGGCGGCGAGTTCGGCCGCGCGCACCGTGTCATAGAGCGACTCGAACAGGTCCCTGGCGGTGCGGTCGCACGGGGTCGCCCGCACCGAGAGGAACCGTCCGTCGATAGGGACGATCGTCGCGAAAGCCCAGTAGGTGCTGCCGTCTTTCGCGAGGTTCTTGACGTAGGCGCAGACCGGCTGGCCTGACTGGAGTAACTCCCAGGTGGCCTTGAAGACGGCGCCGGGCATGTCGGGGTGGCGAATGATGTTGTGCGGCGCTCCCAGCAGTTCGGAGCGGTCGTAGCGCGCGTTTCGCGCGAACACCTCGTTCGCCTCGTCGATGACGCCCTTCGCGTCGGTGGTCGAGAAGAACAAGTCCTCGATGGGGACCTCATGGAAGAGGCCGGTGGGCGTCGGTGACATGGGGGAGAGACCTCGGCGTGGACGGTGGGCACGCTTGGCGCGCAGGGGAGATGTGGCCGAGCCTAGGACATGAGCTGCGGCGCGTCGAGGCGAACCACGGCGCGCCCTGCGCGCACCACGGCGCGCCCTGCGCGCACCACGGGGATGGCCGCCACGTGGATGGCGTGGAGAGGGCAGACTTCGCGGTGCGATGCGCAGCGGCACAATGGGCGCATGGACGTGCCGTTGGTGAAGCACGCGCCCGGGTGTGCCCTCGACCCGGTGCATTGGTTTCGCCATGCTGTCGCCGTCTCGGCCCGGCTGGCCCTCCAAGACGTCGACCGACGTCAGCACGACCAGCACTCTGCCGCTGCACTGTTGGACACCCTCGGCCTCATCGCCGAGCTACCCGAGTGGGGTGAAGTGACCCTGCGTGAGCTGGCCCGTCAGGCGACGATCATGTCCGACGAGGTCTTCGTGGGGATGTGCACCTGTGGTGCGGCGCGAGACGCCGGGTTGTAGCGGCCGGTGGTATGCCACAGCGGTGGGCTGCCAGCGGACCGACGTCGACTCGGTATGCCGCAGCTGCGCGGAGCGGTCGCGAACGCCGTAGCCTCGCCGCCCGAACGCTCAGGCGCCGACGACGAAGTAGTCGGCGGGGTGCAGGCGGACGTCGGCCTCGGGGGTCGGATGGCCTGCCAGGGCCATCAAGTCAGGGTTGGCGGCCAGCAGCTCAGCCAGGCCGGCCTGGATATCAAGGTCTTCGAGGGTGAACATGATCACACTGTCGGTGCTACCGGCAGGTAAGGCAAATCCATCCAAGTTCGGCGTGGCGCGGTGGGATCGCGACGCCGCGCCGATCATGGTGGCCCGCCCGAACGCCCGTATGCCGCGCCCCCAGGTGGGGACGCGGCATACGGGAACTGCCTTGGTGAGAAGAGGGCCTCGCTCGTTCCTCGCTCGGCTCAGATGTCGAACTTGATGGACATCTTCCTCGGCACTTGCTTCGCTGCGCGCCTTCGTCAGATGTCGAAGTACATCTCGAACTCGTGCGGGTGCGGGCGGAAGCGGATCGGGTCGACCTCGTTCTTGCGCTTCCACTCGATCCAAGTCTCGATGAGGTCCTTGGTGAACACGCCACCTTCAAGGAGGAAGTCGTGGTCGGCCTCGAGCGCGTTGAGCACCTCGGGCAGCGAACCCGGGACCTGCTTGATCTCGGCGTGCTCCTCCGGCGGCAGCTCGTAGAGGTCCTTGTCGACCGGCTCCGGCGGCTCGATCCGGTTCTTGATGCCGTCCAGGCCAGCCATCAACTGCGCCGCGAACGCCAGGTAGGGGTTGGCCGACGGGTCCGGGATCCGGAACTCGATCCGCTTGGCCTTCGGCGAGGCGCCGGCGATCGGGATGCGGATGCACGCCGAGCGGTTACGCGCCGAATAGACCAGGTTGACCGGCGCCTCGTAGCCCGGCACCAACCGGTGGTAAGAGTTCACTGTCGGGTTGGTGAAGGCCAGCAGCGACGGCGCGTGCTTGAGCAGGCCACCGATGTACCACCGCGCCAGGTCGGACAGTCCGCCGTAACCACTCTCGTCGTAGAACAGCGGCTTGCCGTCCTTCCACAACGACTGGTGGGTGTGCATGCCCGACCCGTTGTCACCGAAGATCGGCTTGGGCATGAAGGTCACCGTCTGGCCGTTGGCCCAGGCGGTGTTCTTGATGACGTACTTGAACTTCATCATGTCGTCGCCGGAGTGCAGCAGCGTGTTGAAGCGGTAGTTGATCTCCTGCTGCCCGCCCGAGGCAACCTCGTGGTGCGAGCGCTCGACGTGCAGACCGACCTCGGCCAGGCGCAGACACATCTCGTCACGCAGGTCGGCGAAGTGGTCGACCGGCGACACCGGGAAGTAACCACCCTTCATCCGCGGCTTGTAACCCAGGTTGCCGCCCTCCTCGACCCGGCCGGTGTTCCACACGGCGGCTTTGGAGTCCAGGTAGTAGAAGCTCTCGTTCGCCGACGTCTTGAAGCGCACGTCGTCGAACACGAAGAACTCCGCCTCGGCCCCGAAATAGGCCGTGTCGGCGATGCCCGTCGACTTGAGGTAAGCCTCAGCCTTGGCCGCGATGTTGCGCGGGTCGCGGCTGTAAGGCTCGTCGGTGAACGGGTCGACGATCGAGAAGTTCATGACCAGCGTCTTCTCCACCCGGAAGGGGTCGAGGAATGCCGTCGCCACGTCGGGCAACAGCTTCATGTCCGACTCGTGGATCGCCTGGAAGCCGCGGATCGAGCTGCCGTCAAAGGCCTGCCCGACGGTGAAGAAGTCCTCGTCCAACGTGTGCGCCGGGACGTTGAAGTGCTGCATGACCCCCGGCAGGTCACAGAACCGGATGTCGACGAACTTGACGTCCTCCGCCTTGATATAGGCCAGGACCTCGTCGGCTGAAGTGAACAAACCAACCTCCTCCACAATGGAACCGGACGGCCGCAGGGCACGGCGTGCCCCGACGCCCGATGTCGTGCTTCGCCCCGACGGTAGGGCGGGCGGATTTCCCGGTCGTGTTGCCGATGTTTCGCCCCGGTTAACAGGGGCACCGGGAGCGTGCGAGCACGGCGCTGTGCCGCGGACTAGGCTATCGGGGTGGTCGATCGCCGTGACGTCGCCTCCTGGCTGGAAGGGCCGCGTGCCCGCACCCAGGCCCCCGGGGAATACCCCGGACAGGCCTTGGGTATGCCGCCCAGCGGCCACGGGTCGATCGCCCGATTCGGTCGGCGGCTCGTGGCCATCACCATCGACTGGTTGCTGTGCCAACTCATCGCCTTCCTCGTGCTCCGAGCCGAGCTCGGGCAAGCCGGAGCGGCCAGTTTCGCTCCCCTGGCTGTTTTCGCCGTCGAGAACCTTCTGCTCCTGCCGACCATGGGAGCGACGGTCGGGCAGCGCCTCCTGGGCATCATGATCATGGCCGTCGACCGGCGTCGGGTGTCAGTCATCCAGGCGACGATGCGGACCCTGTTGCTGTGCCTGGCCATTCCCGCGCTCATCTGGGACCGCGACGGACGCGGCCTGCACGACAAAGCCGCGGCAACCGTTCTCGTGCGCCGGTGACCGCGACGCTCACCGATCTGGCCGAGGTCCTGCGCGGGGTCGCCAAGGGCGCCTATCCGCCATCCGACGGGGGATGGGACCGCGCCGGCCTCTGGCTGCGGGGAGTCGAGGCCGTCGTCGCGTTGACGGGACACGCCTACCTCGCCGTCGGCCAAGATCTCGCTGATGTCGAACTGGATGCCTACGGGGTCGACGGTTACGGCGGGGCCCACCATCCGCGCGTCGCCGAACTCATCCGTGGGTCCGGCTGGGCCGACAACCTCGACGTCCTGCTGGTGCGGCCCCACGACGCTGCGCCGGCGGGCGGCTCCGGCCCGGACCTGGTCTCGCGCGAGGATCTTGCCGGTCACCCGAGGGTCGCCGTCGCCCTGCGTGTGCGCAGCGGCATACGGGTCCTCGGTATGCCGTCCCGCCGGTCGCGATCGGTCGTCACCTTCGCCTCCGGGCTGGGCGGCTTGCCAGAGATCGGGCTGCAGGCCGAGGGCCCCGGGATGGGTTCGGAGTTGCTCGACGCGGCTCTGCGGTGGGCCGAGGCCGAGCTGGGTAGCGCCGACCCGTTGTTGGCAGCGGTTGCCCCTGGGAACGCGCGATCGCTGCGACTGTTCCTGCACGCCGGGTTCGTCCCGGTCGGGTCAGTGCAGCTGTTCCGACCCGAACGTCATCCCTGGCACGAGGAGGCTCCGTCGTCGTGACGAGCACCGGCGGGGTTGGCCCGAGCCGGTGCATCGGGGGCGGACACCTGGCGGCCCGCTCGATCCTTACCGGCGGTGGCTACCGCGAACCCGCATCGGGTCGATCCCCTGGGGCACCGGCAACTTGACCCCACCCAGGGCACGCAGCCGCTGGTTGACCTTGACGACCTCTTCCTTGGTCAAGTTCGGGCGCATCCGTTGAACCTGGGAGGTCAACTTGCGGATCGCCACGACACCCTCCTCTCTCCCTTCGCCGACCCGCAGCGCGGTCACGGGGACGCCGGGGGCAACCCGCTCGATCCGCTTCTTCTCGGCCGTCAGGAGCTTTTGGGCCCGTCCCTGGGGGCCTTCGGCGACGAGCACGACGCCGGGCCGTCCGACGGCCCGATATACCAGCGCGGCGTCGGCAAAGCTGCCCGAGCGGGCCCCTTCGACGGCCACCGGCTCGGCCGAGGTGAACCACCCGCCACGCAATGACGTCAACGCCGCCCCAGCGGCTCCTGGCTGGCCTTCCAGCCGTCCGTATGCCGCTCGCTCGGCGCGGCGGCTCATGACGATCGTCGCCGCGAGGGCCGCCAACGGGAGGCCCATGAGCACGGCATACCAGAGCCACGGCGATCCGAACGCGAGGCCGATGCCGACCGCAATCGCCATGACGACCACGAACGCGAGCGCCATCCACCACCCGATCTTCGGATCGAGCATCTTCGACTGCTGCAGAACGGTGCGCAACTGCGCGATCCGCCCCGGCTTCTTCGCAGCAGCAGCGGTAGTGGAGGAGTCCTTGGCCATGGGAGTCAGGATACGGGGGCGCCGGAGGGCTCAGCCACCGCCGTAGCCGCCACCGCCGCAGCCGCCGACACCGCTGCGACCACGGCCGCCGCCTCCTGACGGGCCGGAGCCTGCGCAGCCTCCGCGAGATGCGTTAGGTGATCGGGCACGGGCCGGCCCCACCGCTCCATCGCCTGGGCCCACAACCGCCCCGCCCGATAGGACGAGCGCACCAGCGGACCGGCCATGACGCCCTTGAACCCCCGCTCGGTCGCCACCGTCGACCAGTGCAGGAACTCCTCTGGCTTGACCCACCGGTCGATCGGGTGATGCTTGGGAGAGGGCCGCAGGTATTGGGTGATCGTGAGAACGTCGCAGCCCGCGTCGTGCAGGTCACCGATGGCCGCCTCGATCTCAGCAGCCTCCTCACCCATCCCGAGGATGAGGTTGCTCTTAGTGACCAACCCAGCCTCCCGGGCCATCGACAGCACCCGCAACGACATGTCATAGGTGAAGGCCGGCCGGATCCGCTTGAACAGCCTCGGCACTGTCTCCAGGTTGTGGGCGAACACCTCCGGGCGGGCGTCAAAGACCAGCCCCACCAACTCCGGCTTCGCCCCGAAGTCCGGCGGCAGGATCTCCACGCCAGTGTGGGGGTTGAGCTCGTGGATCGCGCCGATCGTCGCGGCATACAGGCTCGCGGCCCCGTCCGGCTGGTCGTCGCGCGCGACCCCGGTGACCGTGCTGTAGCGCAGGCCCATCCGGCGTACCGACTCGGCGACCCGGCGCGGTTCGTCGGGGTCCAACGCCTGGGGCCGCCCACTGGCGATGTCACAGAAGTCGCAGCGCCGGGTGCACGTGTCGCCGCCGATGAGGAAGGTCGCCTCGCGGTCCTCCCAGCACTCGAAGATGTTGGGGCAGCCCGCCTCCTGGCAGACCGTGTGCAGACCCTCGCCCTTGACCATCGAGTTCAGTTCGGTGAACGCCGGGCCCATCTTGGCCGTCGTGCGGATCCACGCGGGCTTGCGCTCGATCGGCGTCTGCGCGTTGCGTGCCTCAACGCGCAACATCCGTCGCCCCTCGGGTGCGATGGTCACCTCAGTCCGTCCTCTCTTCGCGCGACAGCCCAGGTATGCCGCCCGCAGACCTCCCAGCCTACGTCCCGGCCGCTCGGGTGAGCGTTTTCGACGTCCTGGCGTCGATTCCGCTCACCCGAGGGTGGCTGCCGGGTCTGCAGCCGCCCGCCGATTCGGCCCGAGCGTGACCAGAACGTCGATGAGGTGCTTCTCGATGTGGGGGAGGACCTCGCGGACCGGCACATCCCGGTCCAACTCGGCCGACAGTGAGGTCACTCCGGCGTCGGGAATCCCGCACGGGATGATGACGTTGCCCCAGGCCAGCGACGGGTTGGCGTTGAACGCGAAGCCGTGCATCGCCACCTGTCGACTGACCCGGATGCCGATCGCGCCCACCTTGCGGTTGGGCCGACGGAACGGATCGGCTGGATCGGCGAGGATCCATGTCCCCGACTGACCGTCGACGCGTCCAGCGCGGACGCCGAAGTCGGCGCAGACCCGGATCATCATCTCTTCAAGCGCTCGCACATAGGCGACCACGTCGATCGGTGCTGGCAGCCGCACAATCGGATATCCGGTGATCTGTCCCGGGCCGTGCCAGGTGATCTTGCCGCCGCGATCGACATCGACCACCGGAGTGCCGTCGGTCGGCCGCTCGTGCGGCTCGGTGCGCTTGCCCGCCGTGTAGACCGGCTGGTGCTCCAGCAGCAACACGGTGTCTGGCTCCTGCCCGCTGACGACCTTGGCGTGCAGCTCTCGCTGGCGCTCCCACGCCCACTCATAGTCCACGAAGTCGGGGTCGAAGCCGAGGTGGACGATGCGCATGCCGCCCACCTTAGCCGGGCGCACGGCATACCCACGGGTGTATGCCGACCGCCGGGTTAGGGTGGGCAGCGCACCACCGTGGCACGACGAGAGGGACACGATGACCCGGGTAGGACTGGTGGGCTACGGCTCGTCGGGGGCGACCTTCCACGCGCCGCTGCTGCGGGCCGCCGGGCTGGATCTGGTGGCGGTGGTCAGTGCCAACCCCGAGCGGGCCGACCAGGCGCGAGCCGAGAACCCCGGAGTGACCCTGGTCCCTGATGTCGGCGCGCTGCTCGCCCTGCATCGAGGCCGGGATCGCGGTCGTCGTCGACAAGCCGCTCGCATGTGACGCTGGCGGCGCGCAGGGCTTGGTCGACCTCGCCGCGGGGCGAGGAGTGCCGCTGACGGTCTTCCAGAACCGACGCTACGACCCGGAGTTCCATACGATGCGCGACCTGCTGCACCGGGGCGTGTTGGGTGAGCTGCGGCGCACCGAGTTCCGTTGGGAGCGTTGGCGTCCGGTGCCCAAGAACCGGTGGCGTGAGCTGGTCACACCCGCCGAGGGCGGTGGCCTCATGCTCGACCTGCACACGCACCTCATCGACCAGGCGGTCTTGTTGCACGGACCGGTCGCCAGCGTCTATGCCGAGGTGGAGGCATGGACGACGACCGGTGAGGATGACACGTTCCTGGCGCTACGGCATACGAGCGGGTATTCCACCCACCTCACCGCGAGCAGTGTGGCCGGCGCCCCGGGGCCGCGGGCGCGGATCGTCGGGAGCACGGGGACCTACCTGCTCGGTGCGGCGGGCGACGAGCCGACGGCATTCCCGGACGCCAACGGAGCACCCGACCAGCACGGCTGGCTGGTCCGCGGCGAGGAGCGCGAGCCCGTGCTGGGTTTGGCGGGTGACGCGGCCGACTTCTACCGCGAGGTCGCCGCGGCCCTGCGTAGCGCCGAGCCGCAGGAGGGTATGCCG
>JBGAQN010000047.1:0-19210 GCA_044220725.1 Dermatophilaceae bacterium | reverse complement strand
CGAGGAAGCCCTGCTTGCCGGCCTCGAGCCAGATGTCTCGGGGGATCGACTTGAGCGAAATCATCTCCTCGACGCGAGGCTTGAGCGAACGCTCGACGAACTCACGGACACTGGCCCGGAAGTCCTCGTGCTCCTCGGCGAACAGGTTGCGCGGCATGGTGACCTCCAGGTGCGGGCATAGCGAAATGACATAAGCAAGCGCTTGCTTAGCATGTCACAGGTGGGGCATGCTGTCCACTGTGCCGACCCCCTCAACGGCCGTGACCCCCGCCACCGCAACGCCTGCGTCGAACCTTCCCGTCGAGCCGTCCAATGGCCCGAGCGAGACGGTCCTGCGGCTATTCGCCGCCGCCGCCGAGGCCTTCGCGGACAAGGGTTTTCATGCAACGACCACCCGGGACATCGCTTCGCGGGCCGGGCTCTCCCCCGCGGGCGTCTATGTCCATTTCGTGTCCAAGGAAGACCTCCTCTTCCACCTATCGCGCGACGGTCACCAAGAGGCCCTGGCCCTGGTGATGACGGCCGTCCGGGAGGCCGGGTCCCCGCCCCAGGCCCTCGCCGCGGTGATGGCCCGGTTCAGTGCGTGGCACGCCCAGAACTACGCGATCGCGCGGGTCGTCCAGCACGAGTTCCCCCATCTGTCCGATGCCCACCGCTCCGAGGTGTTGGCTCTGCGCAAGCGGATCGACCACACCCTGCGCGATGTCCTCAGGGCCGGGAAGGAGTCGGGCGACTTTGTCCTGGACGACATCCCCGACACCGCGTTGGCGCTGCTGTCCATCGTCGTCGACGTCGCCCGGTGGTATACCCCCGCTTTGCACAGAACGCCCGACCAGATCGGGGCGACCAACGCAGCGCTGGCGTTGCGGCTTGTTGGGGTGATCGGGCAAGAGCATCAGCAGTGATCCACTGCATCAGCAGCGCTAGACAGGGTCAGCAGCGAATCGGCGCCGCCCCCGGTCACGCGTTGTCGCGGTGCGCGGCGCGGTCAACGTCCCGCTGCGCGGATGGGCGCGACTTGCCGGACCACCTCAGCCACCGCGTCGAAGGCCCCCGGCACGAAGTCGTTAGCCATTCCCATGATGACGTGATCGGTGCCAATGTCGGCCAGCCGACCGAGCTTCTCCACTGCCTCGGCGACCGACACGGTCGGCATACCCGAAAGATCGGGTGACCCGTAGCCGAGGGTGAGTCGGGTCAGCACGGTCTTGTCGATCTCGGCGTAGTCCCGGCCGACGGCATCGCAGTGTCCGCGCAGCACGTCGAACTTCGCCGAGATCGCCGCCGGACCCATGTCGAAGATGTTGCAGGCGTCGGCATACTGCGCGACGAGCCGGAGCGTCTTGCGCTCTCCGCCGCCACCGACGAGGATCGGCGGATGCGGCCGGCGCAGCGCCTGGGGGACGTTGAGGGGACGGGCCAGGTGGTAGTGGCGACCGGCATACGGGGCCTGCTCACCCCGCCACATCTGCAGGGCGACCTGCAGCGTCTCCTCCAGTCGTTCGAACCGCTCGGCGGTCGGCGGGTATGGGATGCCGAGGCCAGCATGTTCCTCTTCGTTCCAGGCAGCGCCGACGCCGAGCCAGGCCCGGCCGCCGGAGAGGACGTCGAGGGTCGTCACGGTCTTGATGAGGGCGCCGGGATGCCGGTAGGTCACACCGGTCACCATGGTGCCGAGCTCGATCCGCTGCGTCTGGCCCGCGGCGAACGCCAGCGCGGTGTAGCCCTCCAGCATGTCCAGTTCAGGAGGGCCGATCATGGCGATCTGGAAGAAGTGGTCCATCACCCACAGGGAGTCCAGTCCCGCCGCCTCGGCGTCCCGGGCGATCCGGCCGAAGGTGGGGCCTATGGACGCCGGAGCGTCAGGCCAGGTGAAGTAGGCGATCTGGATGCCAAGGCGCATGGGCTCAGTCTGCGCCTTTTCCTGGGCGGGCGTGCCCGAATGGGTTTGCACTCTGCACCGCACGAGCACTGGGATGGGTGTCATGGCCCCGGCGCTCCCCCATCGACGTTCGGTGCGGTTCGGTTCGGCCGAGACCGAGGTCTACGACGCGTGGGATGCCGCAGGCGGGACGGTTGAGCGGCCTGAGGTGACGGTCGTCCTCGTTCATGGAGGACTGTGGCGGGCGGCATACGACCGGGGCCACCTGCGCCCGCTGGGAGCCGCGCTCGCACGCGAGGGGTGGGCGGTCGCGTCGATTGAATACGCCCGAGTCGGTATGCCGTCCGGCGGCTGGCCGGGAACAGGCCAGTCCGTCCTGGCCGCGTTCACGGCGGTGGCCGGGGACGCGACGCTGCCGGATCGGCTTGTCGCCGTTGGACATTCGGCCGGTGGACACCTTGCGGTGTGGGCGGCGAGCAACCAACGGTGCAGCAGTGTGCGGGGCGTGGTGTCGCTCGCCGGCGTCGTGGATCTGCGGCTGGCCGACACCGATGATCTGGGGTCCGGGTCGGTGCGCGCCCTGCTGGGCGGCGGACCGGCAGAGGTCCCGGAGCACTGGTCGGACGCCGATCCAGTCCAGGCTCGGCTTGACGTCCCTGCTGTGCTCCTGCACGGCGCCGACGACGACCTCGTGCCGCCGCAGGTGTCCGAGTCCTATCTGCGCTCGCGTCGTGCTGCCGACGCGGCGTGCCGCGTGGAGGTTCTGCCCAGCTGCGACCACTTCGCGCTCATCGACCCTGGGCACGCGGCATACCCACGGGTGATCGTCGCCATTGAGGAGGTGGCGGCGTCGGCAGGCGGCGGCGCGGGCACGTGAAGCCCGAGATGAGCGACGGCGTGCCAGCCATCGGTCGGCCGGGCCACAGCGTCCTGGTCGTGCCGATCCGGGCGCTCGAACCGCTGGTTCGGGCGAGGCACGAGCATTACGACCGGGACTACGTGTCGAGCGACCCCACCTTCGCGCACGCCCACATCACCGTGCTCGGACCGTGGCTTCCGGGGCACGAGATCACGCCGAGCGCTCTGGGCGTGGTCCGCGAGATCGCTTCGCGCTCAGCGCCGTTCGAGGTGCGACTCGCCACGGTGGCCACCTTCCCGAACGGCATCATCCACCTCGCCCCCGAGCCGGAGGAACCCTTCACCTCACTGACCGCGGCCCTCTGGGGCGCGTTCCCGGCCTACCCTCCGTATGCCGGTGAGTTCGGTGCAGTGCGCCCCCACCTGACCCTCGACGCGGTCGGTCCAGACGTCACCGAGGACGTCGTCCGTGGGTGGGTGGGCCCACGTGTGCCGGCGCGCGAGACGGTCGACCGGATCCAGGTGTCGTGGTACGAACCCGGGTCCTGCCGGACCCTTGCGAGCTTTCCGCTCGGCGGCTGACCGAGGACCGCGCGGCGATCCCCGTCAATCATCAGTCGCGGGTGAGCTTGCGGTAGGTCACCCGATGCGGCCGGGTCGCCTCTTCGCCGAGACGCTCAATCTTGTTCTTCTCATAGGCCTCGAAGTTGCCCTCGAACCAGTACCACGTGGCCGGGTCCTCGTCGTCGCCCTCGTAGGCGAGGATGTGGGTCGCCACCCGGTCCAGGAACCACCGGTCGTGGCTGATGACGACGGCGCAGCCCGGGAAGTCGAGCAGCGCATTCTCCAACGAGCCGAGGGTCTCGACGTCGAGGTCGTTGGACGGCTCGTCGAGCAGGAGGAGATTGCCCCCCTGCTTGAGGGTGAGGGCCAAGTTGAGCCGGTTACGCTCGCCGCCGGAGAGCACGCCCGCCGGCTTCTGCTGGTCAGGCCCCTTGAAACCGAACTGCGAGACATAGGCACGGGAGGGGATCTCGACCTGGCCGACCTTCATGTAGTCCAGCCCGTCGGACACCACTTCCCACAGTGTCTTGCTGGGGTCCAAGCCGGCCCGGGCCTGGTCGACGTAGGAGATCTTCACGGTGTCGCCGATCTTGACCTCGCCCGCGTCGGGCTCCTCCAGCCCGACGATCGTCTTGAACAGGGTGGTCTTGCCGACCCCGTTGGGGCCGATGACACCGACGATCCCGTTGCGCGGCAGGGTGAAGGAGAGGTTGTCGATGAGCACCCGGTCGCCGAAACCCTTGCGCAGTTTGCGGACCTCGATGACCTGGGAGCCCAGCCGAGGACCTGGCGGGATGGCGATCTCCTCGAAGTCCAACTTGCGGGTCCGGTCGGCCTCGGCAGCCATCTCCTCATAGCGGGCCAGGCGGGCCTTGCTCTTGGCCTGACGCCCCTTAGCGTTCGAGCGCACCCACTCCAGCTCGTCCTTGAGCCGCTTGGCGAGCTTGGCGTCCTTGCGCCCCTGGATCTGCAGCCGTTCCGACTTCTTCTCCAGGTAGGTCGAGTAGTTGCCTTCATAGGGATAGAGCCGACCTCGGTCGACCTCGGCGATCCACTGGGCGACATTGTCGAGGAAGTAGCGGTCGTGGGTGACCGCGAGCACCGCACCGGGATATGCCGCGAGATGCTGTTCGAGCCATTGGACCGATTCGGCGTCCAGGTGGTTGGTCGGCTCATCGAGCAGCAAGAGGTCCGGCTTCTGAAGCAGCAGCTTGCACAGGGCCACCCGGCGACGTTCGCCACCCGAGAGCACCGTCACGTCGGCATCTCCTGGCGGGCAGCGCAACGCGTCCATCGCCTGCTCCAGCTGACTGTCCAGGTCCCACGCGTTGGCGTGGTCGATCTCGTCCTGCAGCTTGGCCATCTCGTCGCCGAGCTTCTCGTAGTCGGCGTCAGGCTCGCCCATCTCGAGGGCAATGGCGTTGTAGCGGTCGAGCTTCGCCTTGATCTCCCCGGCGCCCTCTTCCACGTTGCCGAGGACCGTCTTGGCCTCGTTGAGTGGGGGCTCTTGCAGGAGGATCCCGACTGTGTAGCCCGGCGAGAGTCGCGCCTCGCCGTTGGACGGCTGGTCCAGGCCAGCCATGATCCGCAAGATCGTCGACTTGCCCGCGCCGTTAGGCCCGACGACGCCGATCTTGGCGGTCGGGTAGAACGCCATCGTCACGTCGTCGAGGATGAGTTTGTCGCCCACCGCCTTACGCGCCTTGGTCATGGTGTAGATGAACTCGGCCATGCGCGCAGGCTATCCGGGCGGGGGTCGTCGTGCCCAATCGCCAGCCGGGTCGCGCGGGGGGTGGGTCGACAAGGTCGGCGCAACCCGGCTGGCAGCTGTGGGGTATGCCGTCAGCGGGCGTCGGCCACGACGTAGGCGTCCCGCTCCGGGTCAGGGACCGACCAGGTCGAGAAGCTCACAAGAGGGCCCGTCGCGGCGGCTTCGAGGGCCAGTTGGGCATCGGGCTCGGGAGTCTCAGAGACTGTCGTTTCCGCCGAAGCCAACGCCCAATCGGTGTCCTCGATGTGGTCCGGGTCACCGCCTCCTATGGCCTGTTCGCGGTGTTCCTCGGCGACTTCCTCCAGGGCACGTTGAACTTCGGCTGTCGCGAGCCGATCAGTCCGATCGAACTGGGCACGGGGTGCCTTGGTGAAGTGCGAGTGTCCCCAGGTCAGGTCATGTCCCACGTGGTAGGCGTCGATCTCGACCGAGGCTGAGTTATGACCCTCAGCGGTGCTCCACGTGTTGACCCGCAACCGCCCGTACACGATCGCCGGCTGCCCTTTGGCCAGACTTGCCACGACGTTGGCGGCAAGCGAGTTGAACGTGACGACGGAGACGAAGTTCGTCCCGCCGTCGACGTAGGTCTGTCCGCGACCATCCCAACGGCGGGGGGTCGAGGCCATCCGGAAGGTGGCAAATGGCTTTCCAGCTTTGGTGGTCCGCAATACCGGGTCAGCGGTGAGGTTGCCGATGACCGTTACGTAGCTCTCGTACACGTGATGTCCTCTCCCGACAGGTCAGGCGCCGACCCCAGCGGACCGGCTGACCTGAGGATTCACTGCCGCACGCCCCCGCGCGGCATACCCATCTCCTGGCTGTGGACAGTGTGACGACGGCTCGGGGGATGTGGACGAAGACCAGCCTGCCGCCCCGGTCACATCACGTGGCCGTCGCGCGATCCAGGAAGTTGCGCACTCGCGCGTGGCGGCTCAGGACCGATGCGACCGGGCCCTGGATCCGCTCTTGGGCGATCGCCGAGATGGACTCGCGCAGCCGTCGCTCGGCCTGGGCAGCCCGCCGGCGTGCCCCGATGCGGGCGGCAAGCCGAGACAGCACCGCAGCGAGCACGCCGAGAGCCAGGCCCGCCCCGAGCAGGATGGAAGGCCAGGGCAGCAGGCCCACCGCCGGGGTCGGAAGCTCCGGCAGCCGCAACCAAGCGACGACGCCCAGTGCCGTCAGCCACAAGGCACCCGCGATCGTCGCAAGGCCGAACACCCACTGAATCACTCCGGCCGCTGTCCACCACCGCGGCGGCCTGGACCGTAACGGCGTCCGCAGGATCGCCTGGTCGAGCGCATCCGCGAGGGCATCATCCTGAGGCGAAGCCGCGTCTGCGACCGAAAGCGCCCACCGAGCCGGCAGACCCTCGGCTGCCCGATCGGCCAATCGACGGGCCGCGAGGGCGACCGCCGCACGGGCAGCTGGCGAAGGAGGCGGGATGCTCGATCGACCGAGAACCGCGCGGACATCTGCCTCTCCAACGGACTTCATCGACACCACCGTCGTGTCGAGACGAAGCCGAGCCAACGGATCTGCCCGGAAGTTCGACAGCCACCGGGTAAACAGCCATCCTCCGGCTTGCCGAGACTCGCGGCGATAATCGGCCGCGACGGCGTCGAGGACGATCGGCACGCCAGCCGCCCGAGACAGGGCATCGACCAAACCCGGGTCTGCTGCCCCAGAGAGGTCGAACTCACGGTCGGCCACTCCGGAGCGCAAGATTCCGGCGACGGACGCCAGGTCTGCCGAGAGTCGTTGCCGGGCCGCTGTCGCTCCGGCTACGACATCGGCAAGTTGCTGGCGAAGCTCGGCGATGCCCTGGCCGGTTCGTGCAGAGGTCGCGTGGACGCGGACGTTGGGCAGGCCGTCGTCAGCCAGCAGCCGCCTCAGGTCATCGCGGCATGCCGAAACGGCCTCCGGTGAAAGCCGATCGACTTGGTTGAGCACCACGAGCGTGACGGCGTCGTGCGCTGCCAGGGACTGCACGTAGTCCTCGTGCAAGAGGGCATCGGCATACTTCTGCGGATCCGTGACCCAGACGAAAATGTCGACCAATTCAAGGACTCGCTGCGCCTCGACACGATGGGCGTCGACCCGCGAGTCGAAGTCGGGAAGGTCAAGCAGAACCAGACCGTCCAACCGACCCGTTGATTCTGCGCCGGCTGATTCCGCGCCGGCGGCAACCTCAGCCGACCCGGCACCCTCAGCCAACGGAATCTGGTCGACCCTCGTCGAGACCGCCAGGTGACCCTCAGGGCCGATCTGGTGGCGGGCATCGACACCGAGCCAATCAAGCAACTCGCCGGCCGGCGCGTCACCCCACACCGCCGCGGCCGGGACCGCGGTGGTCGGACGCCGAGCCCCGATCTTCGCGACGTCGGCGCCGACCAGCGCATTGAACAGCGAAGATTTGCCGCTGCCCGTTGCGCCAGCCAGGGCCACCACCGTGTGCCCGCCTGCTATCGAGGTGCGCTCGCGCACTTTGTCGACGAGGTTGACCGCGAGGTCGACATGGGCGGGCTTGAGTTCACGAGAACCCTCAACGCAAGCCTGACTGAGCGCATCGGCTCGGTCAGCGAGCGCAACGTGCGTCATGACCGCACCGTCGTCCTCGCGCATCCGCAGTGGGCTCATCGGACCGCCCCGACTGAGGCGGCTGCCGTCGTCAGTCTTCGACCCTGATCCCGAGGCACCGAAACGCCCTCAACGGCGGCATGGAATCGCCCTGACTCTTCGGCATACAGTTCGTCGACCCGGTCAAGCAACGCAGCCCTAGCCTTGGCCGCGAGAGATCGGACTGCCTGGTCGCCAAAAATGGCCTCCAACAACTTCTGGCCGAGGATCGCCGTCCCACCCGCGATACCCGCCTCGGCACCAGTCAGGCCAGCCGTGTGGGCGAATGTCACCAGCATCAGCACGACGCCGAGCCCATTGACTCCGTAGGCCGCCACTTTCGCGGTGGTGCGACGGTCTTGCCCCTCACTGCGGACCAAGTCCAGGACGTCGCTCTGCCAGGCTCGCACCAACCCCTCGACGCGGCTGGCTAGGTCGGCGGAGGTCGATGCCAGGGGCGGGGAGGCGTCGAGCAGAGACTGGCCACCCGGCATACCGCGCCAGGAACGCGCCACCTGCGCAGCCGCGGCCGCGGCCTCCGACGTGACGAGTGCAGCAACCCCCGACTGGAGGGCCTCCCCAAGATGATGCCCGGGGGCCGGCTGTCCCTTGACGGCCGCAGCCACCCGGTCTCGCACACGCGACACTGTCGACTCCACCTGCTTGAAGAACTGTCCCGTGCCGACGAACTCCTGCCACCGGGACAGCACTTCTCCCCGCAGCAAGGTGCCGTCGTGCATCCCGTGGCGAACGCCGTCGGAAGCCTGGGCGTATGCCGCGTCAGCGACCCGAGCCAGAGCATTCGTCGCCGCTTGCTGTTCTCCCGTGGCCTCGGCAAGCACGGCGATACGGGATTCGATCGAGTCCAACGTTCCTTTGAGGGTTTGGCGCACCACCAATGCGCGCACTCGGGCATCGCTGGCCAGTCGGGTCAACCAGTCCTTAAGGTCGCCGATCTCGTTGTGGCCGAGCAAGCCATCTGAGTCGAGGGCGACCTCGGGAATGGGAAAGAGCGGCGCCAGGGCCAGACCCTGCTCCTTGAGCATCGCGGTGAGATGGTCTCGGATCTCGCCAATTGCCTCGGGCGGGACCCGGTCGAGAATGATGGCGACGGACGTTCCTCGCTCGGACCCCTGACGTAGTAGGGCCCATGGAACTGCGTCGGCGTAACGGGCTGCGGTCGTGACGAAGATCCACAAGTCCGCGGCCGAAAGCAATTGGGCGGCCAGGTCCCGATTCCGGGCCACCACCGAATCGATGTCGGGCGCATCGATCAGCGCCAACCCCGTGGGGAGTGCATCCGTCGAAACCAACCGGACCGCTGAGGGGTCTTCCGTGGTGAGGGCACCACGCACCCTTGCCAACCCAGGCAACACTCTGGCGTCATCGAACCAGTGCTCGTCGTCGGGATGGTGGACCAAGACCGGCGAGCGGGTGGTCGGACGCAGAACCCCCGGCTTGGTGACTCGATGCCCGACGAGGGAGTTGACCAGCGTCGATTTGCCGGCACCGGTCGAGCCGCCAACGACCGCGAGGAGTGGCGCGTCCAACGACCGAAGGCGTGGGATGACGTAGTCGTCGAGTTGTCGGAGCAAGTCCAGCCGGACCCCTGCTGCTGCCGATGCATCCGGAAGCGCCAAGGGCAGCCGCGATGCGTCGACCTGATCGCGCAGTCTGACGACCGCGGCGAGCAGGGAAGCCAGCTCACCGGGCGCTGGGCTCGCACCGGTCACACGCGCATCCTTCCAAGTCCGTCCACCCGTCTCAACACAAGCAGCCCCGACACGCCCCGAGAGTGTGTTGTTCATCAACGCCGAAGCACACTGAGCACGTCATTTCCAAAATCCTGCTTGCCTTCTGCCGGGGCCGCTGACGCGCCCCCGTCGGGGCTCTCACCTGTTCGAGCCCCTGCTTGCCTTCTGCCGGGGCCGCTGACGCGCCCCCGGCAGGACTCGAACCTGCAACCTGCGGATTAGAAGGCCGCTGCACTATCCATTGTGCTACGAGGGCAATGGGTCCGACGGCTCGCCGACGGACGGCGCGCCTCAGTGTATGCCGCGCTCGCCGACACCGTCGGCGGGCCAGGGCGCCCGACCCATTGCGGCCACAGCCGTTGTCGCCAAGGTCGAGCGATGCGCTGACAGGGCCTCAAGCAGCTCGCGCTCGTGCACCAGGGCATCGGCTGGCGCAGACCCCCGAACGATCCGCGAACGCAGCAGCGCCAAGGCACCAGCCTGGTCCTGGAAGGCGCGCATGGCCCGAGCGGCTGCGAGTCCGCCCCGCTCCCTGGCCCACCGGCGAGCCGACCGACGCGCGGCCACGGATGCCACCATGGCCACCTCAGGGGTCGAGAGCCAACCGGCATCGGCGTACTCGCTCAGGTGGCGCTGAATCAGGCCTTGCTCGCGCTGACGCAGCACGACGAGCATGACCAGGAAGACGGCGAACACCGGCATCTGGAAAGCCAGATAGACCTGCACATACATCCCCGTCGCCGCGCTGAGGTTCCACACCCCGTGGAGAAGGACAGCAGCCAGCAGACCAGAGCACGCAAAGGCAACCCTGGCCAGGCCTGAGCGTGCGACCGTCACGGCCAGGCCGATCCCGATCCCCGTGCACGCCGTGAACAGCGGGTGAGCGAATGGCCCCAACAGACACCGGAGGAAGAACACCTCGCTCAGCCCTGCGGTCCCCGCCAGTTCTAGGGCACGACCCAGATAGAGGATGTTCTCGCTGAAGGCAAACCCGGCCCCGGCCATACCGGCATACACGATGCCGTCGATCACCCCGTCGAACTCGCGGCGGCGGCGCCAGGCGATGAGCGCGATCGCAGCGCCCTTAAGCGACTCCTCGATGACGGGGGCGCCGATCACGGCTCCGAGGGTGTCGGCGTCCCCCATGCCGGTGGCGAGGATCAACAGGTGGATGCCGGTGTTGAGCAGCAACGCCCCGAGGGCGGCGCATAACGCCCCCCAGAAGAAGGCAAAGAGCACATACCGCGGTGGCTCCGCCTCCATCCGATCGACCCAGAGAAACACCGGCACGACGACGAGCAGCGGGACGACGGCAACGGCGGCCGCAATGAGCGTGTCTCGAAATCCCAGGTCTAGTTGGAAGAAGACGAGCAGAGCTGCGGCGACGACAACAAATCCCCCGATGATCACCCCCGTGGTCAGCCATGCGCGCCGCTGCGGCTGGTCGGTCGGCAACGCTCCCCCTATCGACATGGCCGTCAGAGTAGTCGAGTGCACAGCCCGACGCCCGGGCCCCTACCCTGGTGCGGTGAGCCAGACCGCCCCGCCCAGCGAGACCGACCCCCGTCCCAGCGCCTCGAGCGCAGACCGCGCCCAACTGGACCGGATCGTCTGGATCGATTGTGAGATGACAGGACTGTCGCTGCAGGCCGATGCCCTGGTGGAGGTCGCCGCGCTCGTCACCGACTACGAGCTGACCGTGCTCGGTGACGGAGTTGACGTGGTTATCGCTCCCCCGCCTGAGGCTTTGGCCCAGATGGATCCGTTCGTCGTCGACATGCACACGACCTCGGGGTTGCTGGCCGAGTTGTCCGCAGGAGTCGCCCTGCGCGAGGCTGAAGAACGCGTGCTCGCCTACATCCGGGAGTGGGTGCCGGAGCCGCGCAAGGCCGTCCTGGCCGGCAACACCGTGGGGACCGACCGCACTTTCCTCGCCCGGGACATGCCCGAGCTGGAAGCCTGGTTGCACTACCGGGTCATCGACGTCTCCTCGATCAAGGAGTTGTCTCGGCGGTGGTATCCCCGGGCCTACCACAATGCGCCAACCAAGTCGGGGGGCCACCGGGCCCTGGCCGACATCCGGGAGTCGATTGCCGAATTGCGCTACTACCGCGAGGCCGTTTTCGTCACGCCGCCCGGTCCTGACTCGGCAACCGCCCGCACCCTCGGCGAACGGCATGTCGTCATCCACCCGTCGGTCAACACCACCAGCGCGAACCCGGTACGATAGGCGGCTGTGCGTGGCTCCCAAGGCCACGCCATGGTGGGTGTAGCTCAGCTGGTAGAGCACCGGGTTGTGGTCCCGGGTGTCGCGGGTTCAAGTCCCGTCACTCACCCCATGCAGTTCGGTTGGCTGTGGGCGAAGGGCGACCCCAATGACACTTCGATTTCTGGTGTTCGGCGCGACCGTCGGTGTCGCGCTCACCGTCGCGGGCCTGGGCACCTCTGCCGTAGCACTCGCCGCCCCTCCCAGCGTGATTGCCGTCCCCATTCCGTATGCCGTGTCGCTGGCTCCCGCCCACAGCGCCCTGGTCAGCGTGATCCCCGCTGACGGCTCGAGCCTTGACGTTGGTCCGACCGAGCTAGTTCTGACCTTCAACGAGGACATCAACCCCAGGTTCACCCAGCTGGCCTTGAGTCGCTCGGGCACGGTCATCACACTGAGTCCCCCGACCGTGGCCGGACCAGTCCTGCGCTCTACGCTCAGCGACCCGGGGCCGGGTGCCTACCGGATTGCCTACCGCGTGGTCAGTGCCGACGGCCACCCCATCTCCGGGGAGACGAAGTTCACCGTCCGAGGTCAGTCGACGACGACGCCAGCCACGCCAAGCAGCCCGAGCCCTGGCGCGCCGAGTGGTTCACCCGGGCCGGCGCCAGCGGCGCTGGCACCCTCGACCCCCGTGGCCCCGTCGCCCAGTGTTTCAGCCGTGTCCGTGGCCTCTGGGTCGCAGTCCCAGGAGGGCGTGACCTGGCTCTATCTCGGTGGCGGCCTCTTGGCGCTCGCTGCGCTCACAGGAGTGTGGGAAGCGCGCCGTAGGCGTCGGTGACGTGCTCTTTCAACGCCACACCGACTTACCCGAGGCCACCGACACTCGACCCAGTCCCCGCACGAGGCAACCGATTTCCACCGCGCCCAACCGACCGTGTAGAGTTTCGGCTCGGCCCGCACCGCTAGCTCAATGGCAGAGCAAGTGACTCTTAATCACTGGGTTCGGGGTTCGAATCCCTGGCGGTGCACCAAACGAGGGCGGTTCCTGCGGGAGCCGCCCTCGCGGCATACCGGGGCTCGAAGGCGACCTGACGCCTGAGCCGACGTGGCCCTCAGAGGTAAAGGCCGGTGTTCCCGTCATCGACCCGCGAGGCCGCCACAGCGTGAATGTCCTTCTCGCGCAACAAGATGTATCCCTTGGACTGTAACTCGACCTCGTGGCGGTCCTCCGGGTCGAACAGCACCCGGTCACCCGGCTGGACCTGACGGACGTTGCCCCCGGTCGCTACGACCACCGCCCAGGCCAGCCGCTTGCCGACCGACGCGGTCGCCGGGATGAGGATGCCGCCCCCGCTGGTGCGCTCCCCCTTCTCCGAGTCGACGGATACCAGGACCCGATCGAAGAGCATCCGAATGGGCAGCCGGTCAGAAGGTGCGGCCACCGATGCGGCGCGAGGAGTCATGATGAGCGGCTCGAACTCAGCCCCGACGCCGCCGCATCAGGCCGAGCCCGATCGCCAAGAGCGCGACAACCCCCAGAACCGCGGCGATCCGCTCGGTCCGCAGGCTGCCATCTTCCGCGTGGGTGGCCTGCATGAGCGAGGCCTTGGCGGAGGACTTCTGCCGGGCGATAATCTGCTGCGGTTGGGCCCGGAAGGCCAACTCGTCGATGGTGCCGGATAGCCGGGCGCGAGCCGCCTCGATCTGCGCCTGGAGCTGTTCGACCGACTGACCCTGCTCGCTCATCGAGCGCTCCCTTCGTCTTCTCGCCTCAGCCTAATGCGACCACCCGTCACGGACCGCGCCATCACAGACCGAGGTCGTGCCGCAGTTTGGCCACGTGCCCGGTCGCTTTGACGTTGTAGCGGGCATCGGCGATCGTCCCGTCGGCGTCCACGACGAACGTCGAGCGAATCACCCCCACGACCGTCTTGCCATAGAGCTTCTTCTCCCCATAGGCCCCGTATGCCGTGTGGACCGCCTTGTCGGGGTCCGAGAGCAGGGTGATGGTCAGCCCTTCCTTGGCCCGGAACTTCGCCAACTTGGCGGGGGCGTCCGGGGAGATGCCGAGCACGGCATACCCCTGCGCGGCCAGGGCGTCGAGGGAGTCGGAGAAGTCGCACGCCTGCGTCGTGCAGCCGGGGGTGAGCGCGGCCGGGTAGAAGTAGACGATGACCCGCCGGCCGCGGAAGTCGGCGAGCGACACCCGCTGGCCGGCGTCGTCGGTGAGGGTGAACTCAGGGGCGACGTCGCCCACCTGCAGCCGGGTCGTCACGGGGTCTCCCCACAGGTCGGTTATTGCAAGTGATTTGCAATAAGGTCCTAGGATGATCGGGTCGGCTCATCCGCCGCCCCTGCTGCACACCGTACCCCGCCCGACGGGCCACGCCCGCCCCCAGGAGAACTCCATGCACGTGCCCGACGGCTTCCTCGACGCGCCCACGTCGCTGGCGACCGCCGCCGTGGCCGGGATCGCGGTGGCGTTGGCATTGCGCGGCGCGCGGCGGGAGTTGGACGACCGGGCCGCTCCCCTGGCCGGCTTGGTGGCGACGTTCGTCTTCGCCGCTCAGATGGTCAACTTCCCCGTCGCTGCGGGCACGTCCGGTCACCTCATCGGGGCCGCCCTGGCGGCCGTGCTCGTGGGCCCGTGGACCGCGACCCTGTGCCTCACGGTCGTCCTCCTTGTCCAGGCCCTGCTCTTCGCCGACGGTGGGCTCACTGCCCTGGGAACGAACGTCACTCTTATGGGGGCGGTCGCCGTGTGGACCGGGTATGCCGTCTTCCGCCTCGCCCTGCTCGCCCTCCCCCGCCGGGTCGGTGTGGTGCCGGTCGCGGCCGGGATCGGCGGGTTCGTCTCGGTCCCGGCGGCAGCGCTGGGTTTCGCCGGACTCTTCACCATCGGCGGGACCGCGCCGATCGACGCCGGAACGCTGGTCGCGGCGATGGCAGGCATCCACTCGCTGATCGGGATCGGCGAAGGCGTGCTCACGGCACTGGTCGTCGGCAGTGTTGTCGCCGTCCGGCCCGACCTGGTCCACGGGGCTCGTCGCCTGCGGGTTGCCTCGCTGTCCTCCGCCCCTGTCTCGGCCGCAGCGGGCGCAGACACCGCCGTCCACCCCGCGTCACCCCCGGATGCCACCTCCGCCGAGGCCCGGCCGTGAACGTCCGCAGTCGGGTGTGGTGGATCGCGGGGGTCGTCGTGGCCCTGCTCGTGGCCGGCGTGCTGAGCCGATACGCCTCCAGCGAGCCTGACGGCTTGGAGCGGGTCGCCGCCGACCAAGGCGTTGCCGGTCAGGCCGTCGAACGCCAGGGCCTGTTCTCCTATGACGGCGTCGGCGGGCTGCTGGGTGTGGCCCTCGTCCTCGTCGTCGCCCTCGCGCTCACCTGGGCGCTGCGACGCCCGTCGGCAGGGGCGTCGGGTGGGCGCTGACCACGGCCACACGCTGCACTACCACGGCCATTCGGTCCTCCACCGACTTCCGGCTCACCTCAAGATCGGCTCGGCGCTGGCCTTCGTCCTCCTTGTCGTCGCCACTCCGCGCGAGGCCACCTGGCCGTATGCCGTGCACCTCGCCGCCCTCCTGCTGGCCATCCGCGCGGCGCGGGTGCCCGCGGCATACCTGCTGAAACGGCTTGTCGTGGAGGTGCCCTTCGTCGTGTTCGCGGCGCTGTTGCCGTTCGTCGCGACCGGGCCGCGAACGTCTGTCCTCGGTCTGAGCGTCTCCGAAGCGGGACTCATCGCAGCCTGGGCGCTGCTGGCCAAGGGCACCCTTGGCGTGCTCGCCGCCCTGCTCCTGGCCGCCACGACCGAGCCTCGCGACCTGCTCGCCGGCCTGACCCGGTTGCGACTGCCAGGTCAACTCGTCGAGATCATGGGCTTCATGGTCCGCTACGTCGAGGTCGTCGCCGGCGAGCTGCGCCGGATGTCGATCGCCCGGACCTCCCGCGGGTTCGACGCTCGCTCGCCTCGGCATTGGCCCGTGCTCGCGCGCTCCCTCGGCGCTCTGTTCGTGAGGTCCTACGAGCGCGGCGAACGGGTCCACCTGGCGATGCTCTCCCGTGGGTATGCCGGGTCGCTGCCCGCCGTTGACGTGGTTGCGGTGCGACGCTGCGACGTGCTGGCCGCCGCGGTGTTGCCTGCCGTCGCCGCGGTCGCCGCAGTGTTCGGGGTGGTGTCGCGATGACGACTGCGGTTCTCGACGTCCGCGGCCTCACCTTCGCCTACCCCGACGGAACGCGCGCCCTGGCAGGGGTCGACCTGCATGTCCACCGCGGCGAACGGGTCGCCCTGCTCGGGCCCAACGGCGCCGGCAAGACGACCCTGGTCCTGCACCTCAACGGGATCCTGGGGGGCGACGGCGGCTCCGGAGGTGGCTTGGTCGAGGTCTCCGGTATGCCGGTCCGCCGAGACACCCTGCCCGAGATCCGTCGCCGGGTGGGCATCGTCTTCCAGGACCCCGACGATCAGTTGTTCATGCCGACCGTCCGCGACGACGTGGCCTTCGGGCCCGCGAACCTCGGCCTGCGGGGGGCTGAACTGCAGGCCCGGGTGGATGAGGCGCTGGAGGTGGTGGGGATGACGGCATACGCCGACCGCCCACCGCACCACCTGTCCTTCGGGCAGCGGCGCCGGGTCGCGGTGGCGACGGTGCTCGCGATGCGGCCGGAGATCCTCGTCCTAGACGAGCCGTCGTCCAACCTCGACCCGGCCAGCCGACGAGAGCTCGCCGAGATCGTGCTCGGCTTGGATGTCACCGTCCTCATGGTCACTCACGACCTGCCCTATGCCCTGCAGTTGTGCGAGCGGTCGGTGATCCTCTCCGATGGGCGGATCGTCGCGGACGCGCCGACGCGCGAGGTGCTGGGCGACGCAGCGCTCATGGGAGCGCACCGGTTGGAGCTGCCGTTCGGCTTCGACCCTGCCGCGACCCGCTGAGCCCGCGCCCGGTGACGGCGCCCATGACGGCGCGGCTACTGCTGTCCCAACGACAGTGGTGGCGCCGTCATCGGCGCTCTCATGGGACGCGGGCGGAGGAAATGGGCACTCCTCTGATCGTGCGCGCGGCGGGACTCGAACCCGCACACCCGAAGGCACCAGAACCTAAATCTGGCGCGTCTGCCAATTCCGCCACGCGCGCGCGGCGACCACTCTAGCCATCGCGCTCAGGCGACGCGGACCGTCACCGAGTGGTGGCCGGTCGCCCCGTCGGGGTCCGACCGGGTCTGCACGTCGGTCTGCCACTCGCCGACCCCGTCGCGGGCTCGCACGGTCAGCACGTGCGACCCGGGTGTCGCGTCCCACTCATACACCCACTGTCGCCACGAGTCGATGGTCGGCTCGGCGGCCAGCCGCGCATCGGCCCAGGGCCCGTCGTCCACCCGGACCTGCACGCCCTGAATGCCGCGGTGCATGGCCCACGCGACCCCCGCCACCGCGACCCGACCAGCGGAGACCTGGGCCCCCGAACGCGGCACGTCAATGCGAGACGCCGTCTTGACCGGCCCGAGCGCCGACCAGCCGCGCGGAGTCCAATAGCCCATATCGAGCGCAAACCGGGTCACCTTGAGCTCGGTGACCCACTTGGTCGCCGAGACGTAGCCGTAGAGCCCCGGCACCACCAACCGCACCGGGAAACCGTGCTCGAATGGCAGAGCCTCGCCGTTCATCGCGACGGCAAGCAGCGCGTCGCGGTCGTCGGTGAGCGCCCCGAGCGGCGTCCCGGCGGTCCAGCCGTCGACGCTGCGGGACAGGACCATGTCGGCACCAGCCTTGAGGCCCGATTCTCGCAGCAGTTCGCGCACTGGCCAGCCGGTCCACAGGGCGTTACCAACCAGGTGGCCCCCGACCTCGTTGGACACGCAGGCGAGCGTGGCGTGACGCTGGATGAGCGGCTTCTCCAGCAGCTGCGCCCACGTGAGGGTCACCTCGCGTTCCACCTCGCCATAGACGCGCAGTCGCCAGGCCTCGGTCGTCAGTCGGGGGACCACCAGCGCGGTGTCGATCCGATAGAACGCGTCGTTGGGCACGACCCAAGGTCCGACGCCGGGCACTCCGACCTCGGTGCCCGCCGACGGCGGGGAGGGCAGGCTGGTGGGGATCGGTGCAGCGGCCGCCCGTGAGGCGCCCGCGTTCGCCGCCGCGACTCCGCTGGTTCCGCGGGCGGAGGCGGCCAGCGCCACCCCGGCTGCCGCTGCCGCGAGCCCGAGGGCTTCGCGCCGACTCGGCCCTTCGACGGCCGTCCGGACGACCATCCGCTGCAGCATCCACCCGGTCGTGGCCAACCCGACGACCAGCGGGATGGGGTCGGTGGGCGATGCGCCTGCGCGGGTCAGCAGGGCGATCAGGGCGAGCACGCCGAGTCCGCCGACAAGGGCCGCCGCCACGGTATGCCGCGTGCGCGCCACCATTCCGATCCCGGCGAAGAGCAGCGCCAGGACGATCGCCATGCCGACGAAGAGGACCGCCTTGTCGCCCGTGCCGAAACTGGCGACCGCCCACTCCTTGAGCCAGGCCGGGGTGAGATCAACGAAGGCGGCACCGACAGCCAGCAGCGGCGAGCGCCCCGAGGCGTTGCCGCTCGCCCACCCGACCAGGGTCAGGCCGAGGTCCAGCGCCTCAGCCACGAGCAACCCGGTGACGCCAGCGACCAGGCCGTCGACGGCATACCCCACGTTGCCGACGGCCCACCCGCCGGGGCCGAAGGGCTGACCCTGCGGCTCGGGCAGGTCGTCGACGTCCCACGCGGGCACGGGCAACGACGCGGGCGTGGCCGCGCGCTCGTGAGCCGGTCCGGGCTGGTCGGCGCTCATGGGCCGAGCAGCTCCCTGAGTGCGCCGGCCAGGGCGCGGAACGCTTTCCCCCGATGGGAGATCGCGTTCTTCTCGGGGGGTGACAACTCCGCCGAGGTTCGCGTGTCTCCCTCGACGAGCAAGATGGGGTCGTAACCAAAACCGTTGCTGCCGCGCGGCTCTCGGGTAAGCGTCCCCCGGAAGTGGCTCTCTTCGACACGGGTCCGGCCGTCAGGGAGCGCGAGCGCGGCAGCACAGACGAAACCGGCGCCGCGGTGCTCGTCGCGCACGTCCGACAGTTGGGCCAACAACAGCTCGAGGTTGGCGCGATCATCCCCGTGCCGACCCGACCAGCGCGCCGAGAAAATCCCCGGCGCACCGCCGAGGACGTCGACAGCCAGCCCCGAGTCGTCCGCCAGTGCGGGCAACCCGGTTGCCGCGGCGACCGCGCGCGCCTTGAGCAGGGCGTTGTCCGCGAAGGTCACCCCGTCCTCGACGACGTCAGGCACGTCCGGGAAGTCCGCCAGCCCGACGATGTCCAGGTCGAGCTCAGCGAGCACGTCGTCGAGGATCTCGCGCAACTCCCCCACCTTGTGGGCGTTGCGCGTCGCGAGGACGAGGCGGCGGGTCACGGCATACCTCCTGCCGTATGCCGTCAGCCGCGGCGGCGAGCGTCGGTGGCGAGGGCGGCGTGCTGGGCGGCGGTGAGATCCGCGCAGCCTTTGGTGGCCAGGTCGAGCAGCTGCCCGAGCAGGTCCCGGTCGAAC
>JBGAQN010000046.1:0-19560 GCA_044220725.1 Dermatophilaceae bacterium | reverse complement strand
GGTGCGATCACGCAGCACCGCCACGGCCCGCTCCCGAGCCTCAGCATCCTCGTGTGCGCTGGCCCGCCGCCGTTCGGCGTCCGCGGTTGCTGCCTCAACGATGGCCCGCGCGCTCGTCGCGGCCATCTCCAGTCGAGCGGTCTGTTCACGATCTGCCGCCGCGGATCGCTCGGCGAACTGGCGTTCCAGCGTCGCCTGGTGCTCGGCAGCTGCGGCCATCGCCGATTCGTAGTCGACGGCGGCTGCGCGAACCACATCGGCAGCTTGGGCCTGCGCCGCGCTTCGCAGGTCCTCGGCGTCCCGACGCGCCTCGTCCAGTTCCACGGCGCTTGAGCGTGCTGCGGCGTCGGCAACCAATGATGCCTGTTCACCGGCATCCCGCAAGACGGTGCTGGCATCCTCATGCGCCGCCGCCAAGACGGCAGCCGCCTGCTCGCGGTCTACTGCCGCGGCGGCATACCGCTCCGCCGCTTCCCGGTGCAGGCGCTCGGCTTCGACGCGCAACCGTTGGGCGTGGGCCTGGGCAGCGCTGAGCTGCTCGTCGGCCTGCGCCTTGACGGTGTCGGCGTGGCCCTGGGCACGGGAGAGGATCTCCACGGCGTGCCTGGTCACGTCTCCGACATCGCCCCCGGCGGAGACCGACGGAGTGGCCTGCGCCAAGCCGTCGGACATGCGCCACATGATCTCAGATTCCGGGAGTACGGTCACCTTTGCAGTCCCTGCTCCCGCGCGCGGCCGGCATACGGCCCCTCAGGTGTGAGCAGGCACCCGTAGGGTGTGGACATGCAGCGGCGGATCTTCGGCATCGAAACCGAGTTCGGCGTCACCTGCACGCACAACGGGCAACGCCGCCTGACTCCAGATGAGGTATCTCGTTACCTCTTCCGACGAGTGGTGGCTTGGGGCCGCAGCAGCAACGTCTTCCTGGCCAACGGGTCGCGGCTCTACCTCGACGTCGGGAGCCATCCCGAATACGCCACCGCCGAATGCGACTCGCTCGACCAGGTGGTCGTTCACGACAAGGCGGGAGAGCGGATCCTCGAAGGCCTCGCGGAGGAGGCCCAACAGCGACTCGCCGACGAAGGCATCGTCGGGGACGTCTACGTCTTCAAGAACAACACCGACTCGGCCGGCAACTCCTACGGCTGCCACGAGAACTACCTCATCGGTCGAGCCGGCGAGTTCGGACAGCTGTCCGACATGCTCATCCCCTTTCTCATCAGTCGTCAGCTCATCTGTGGCGCAGGCAAACTCGTCACCTCCGGGCGCCGCGCCAGCTACAGCGTGAGCCAGCGCGCCGACCACATCTGGGAGGGCGTGTCCTCTGCGACTACCCGTAGCCGTCCGATCATCAACACTCGGGACGAGCCGCATGCCGACGCCGAGAAGTTCCGGCGTCTGCACGTCATCGTCGGGGACTCCAACATGTCCGAGACGACGACCCTGCTCAAGGTCGGGTCAGCCGACCTCGTCCTTCGGATGGCCGAGACCGGCGTGGTGATGCGCGACCTCGCGTTGGAGAACCCCATCAGGGCGATCCGCGACATGAGCCATGACATGACTGGCCGTAAGGCGGTGCGTTTGGCCGATGGGCGCACCATGTCGGCGTTGGACATGCAGTCGGAATACCTCAGCCGCGTTCGCTCCCATATCGACCGCGAGGGGTTGACCTCCGACACCGGCCGGAAGGTCGTGGACTTGTGGGAGCGCACCTTGACCGCTGTGCAGACCGGCAACCTTGCGCTGGTCGAGCGAGAGATCGACTGGGTGATCAAGTGGCGGATGCTCGACCGGTATGCCGCCAAGCACCACTTGAGCCTCGACGATCCCCGGCTGGCCCAACTAGACCTGGCATATCACGACATTAACCGCCGCCGCGGGCTGTTCTACCTGCTGCTCCGGCGCGGTCTGGTCACCCGTGAGGCCGCCGACCTTGAGGTCTTCCGCGCCAAGACCGTGCCACCGCAAACCACCCGAGCCCGACTGCGCGGCGACTTTGTCAAAGCAGCACAGGCCAAACGGCGCGACTTCAGCGTCGACTGGGTTCATCTCAAGCTCAACGACCAGGCCCAACGGACCGTCTTGTGCAAGGACCCATTCGCCAGCGTCGACGAGCGCGTCGCTCGGCTCATTGAGGCGATGTAGGAGGGTTCGGGTGACCCGCGCCCTCTCGCTGACGCTCAGCCGCCCGCACAGCAAGCCGGGCTAGAGTTGCGGAGTTTGCCGACCCTCTCGACCCGAGGACCTCTTGTGCACCATACGTATGCCGTCAACCGACCCGTCGCGCCCTTGCGCCGCCCAGGGCGCCTGAGTTGGGCAACCGTCGGCATGACGTTGTTGGCCTTGGCCGCCTGCAGTTCCACGTCGTCGGGCAGCGGCGGGTCGACCACCGCCGGGGCGATGGCGACCGCCGCGGCCCCGTCCACAACCAAGGCGGCGGCGACCGGCCCGATTGGCTCTCCCGCGGACCTGGCGGTGCTGGACACGATCAGCGTCGGGACTGCGCCATCGGGAACAGCACCGACTCTCACCCTGGGCACGAAGCCGATCAGTGTGAGCACCACGTCGCGCAAAGTGCTCATCCCGGGTTCGGGGGAGCCAAGCACCCTGCGTGGTCTGGTCCGAGCGGAGATCTTGTTCGTCAAGGGCTCGGACGGGACGGTCCTCGACTCGACCTACGGACGCGCGCCACAGTCGCTGGAGCTCATTCCTGACCGGCCGACGCTGTCGGGCTTGGCTATCGGCCTGGCCGGGCTGCCCGTGGGCGCTCGGGCGCTGGTGGCAATTCCACCTGCTCAAGGCTTCGGAACGTCCGGTCAGCCCGACCTCGGCATTTCTGCGACGGAGAACCTCGTCATGGTGGCGGACATCGTCGCCGTGTCCACGGCTATCCCCATGGCAACCGGGACCGCCGTGGCCCCGGTCGCCGGCGCACCGACGGTGAGCTTCGACCCAGCGAAGGGCCCGACCATCACGATTCCCGCGGGGGCACCGGCTCCCACAACCTTGGTCAACCAGACCCTGATCAAAGGCGACGGGCCCAAGATCGTCGAGGGAATGGCTGTCCAGGTCCATTACACGGGCGTGTTGTGGAAGGACGGAAGCGTTTTCGATTCCTCGTGGACCAGAGGCGCCTTCTTCGGATTTCCCACGGGAGCCGGCGCGGTCATCCCCGCCTGGGACACCGGTGTCCTGGGACACACCGTGGGCTCCAGGATCATGTTGATCGTGCCGCCGGCCGACGGGTATGGACCTTCCGGGTCTCCCCCCAAGATCTCTGGGACCGACACCCTCGTCTTCGTCGTCGATATCCTCGCCTCCGCCTGACCCTTTGAGGAGCCCACCATGTCCGTGAATCCCCAGCGCACCAAGCCCGAGCTCGACTACCCCGGCGACGAACCGCCGGCCGACCTGGTCATCGACGACCTCATCGAAGGCGACGGGCCAGCCGTCGAGGCGGGCCAGACCGTGACCACCCACTATGTGGGTTGGGCCTTTTCGACCGGCGAGGAGTTCGACGCCTCGTGGAATCGCGGCGAACCACTGTCCTTCCGGGCCGGTATCGGCCAGGTCATCCGAGGCTGGGACCAGGGCTTGCTCGGCATGAAGGTCGGAGGCCGTCGCAAGCTCACCATCCCCTCGCACCTCGCCTACGGCGAGCGGGGCGCCGGCGGCGTGATCCAGCCGGGGGAGACCCTCATCTTCGTCGTCGACCTCGTCGCCGTCCGCTGACTCTCGGCGATCTCGGCGATCTCGGCGATCTCGGCGATCTCAGGGCGATCTCGGCGTGACGTCGGCGTCCCGGGCCCTTGCGGGCGGCTGAGGTACCGTCGTCGGGTGAGCGTCCAGCCGACAACGGCAGCCAAGACCGAGCGCCTGCTCAACCTCGTCATCGCGCTGCTCTCGACCCGGCGTCCGCTCACGAAGGCGCAGCTCCGAGCAGCCGTCCCCCACTATCAGCAGACGGCGTCGGACGAGGCCTTCGACCGGATGTTCGAGCGCGACAAGGACGAACTGCGCGATCTCGGCATCCCGCTAGCGACCCAACTCGTCGCCGCCGCCTACGACGACGAGCTCGGCTATCGGATCGACCGGCGCGAGTACGCACTGCCGGAGGTCGCGTTCGAGCCCGATGAGGTGGCCGCGCTCGCCCTGGCCGGCCGGGCCTGGAATCAAGCCAGCCTGGCGTCGTCGGCAGCCGCGGCGCTCACCAAGCTCGCCTCCGCCGGGGTCGAGCTCGACGAGCGCTCGGTTGTCGGCATCGAGCCTCGGGTCCGGACGCCCGAGGCAGCCTTCACCCCGGTGCATGCCGCCGTCAAGGAGCGCCGCGAACTGAGCTTCAGCTACCGCAAGGCTGACGGCACGACCTCGACCCGTCGGCTGCAGCCCTGGGGAATGACCCAGTGGCGCGGCCGCTGGTATGTCACCGGCCTAGACGTCGACCGCCAGGCCGAACGGGTCTTCCGACTCGGCAGGATCGAGGGCAAGGTCACCCACGTGGGAAAGCCCGCGGCATACGCGATCCCCGACGGGCACGTCCCCCGCGTGCTCGTGGCCGCCACCGAGCCCGCGCAGGCCGACCAACCGCCGGCCCTCCTGCGGATTCGTCGCGGTGCTGGCAGCACGCTGCGCCGCCGGGCCCGCAGCGTCGCAGACCTCGACGAGGGTTGGTCGCGGGTCCAGATCGACGTCCGCGACCCCCAAGGCCTGGCCCAAGAAGTGGCCGGCTTCGGCTCGGACGTCGTCGTCGAGGCCCCCGAAGCACTCCGTGATGCGGTCGTGCGCCTGCTCGCGGCGGCGCGCGACCGGCATACCTCGCCTGCCGCCCAGGCAACCGCCTCGGGAGGTATGCCGTGACCGCCCCCCGGGCGCCACGCCCGGCCCCCGAGAGCGCCACTGCGCGCCTGTCCCGGCTGCTCACCATGGTCCCGTGGCTGCTGGCCCGCCAAGGGGTCGACATCGACGTGGCCGCTGCCCAGTTCGGCGTGACCCGCGAGCAGCTCGAGTCCGACTTGGAGTTGCTGTTCGTCTGCGGCACACCCGGCCACCTGCCCGACGACCTCATCGAGGCAGACTGGGAGGACGGGCAGGTTTACATCGGCAACGCCGACGCCATCTCCCGGCCCCTGCGCTTCACGGTCGACGAGGCCCTCACCCTCATGGTCGGCCTGCGCGCCTTGGCCGCGACCCCGGGGGTGACGGGCGCGACGGGTGCCGCGGGCGGCGAGGCCATCCTGCGGGCGCTGGCCAAACTCGAGGAGGCCACCGGTGAGGCCGCTGGCGTCGCCGCCCGGGTGCGGGTCACCCTCGACGATGGCGCTGCCGAGACGATCCTCGCCGACGCCTCTCGCGCCGTGCAGGACCGGCGTCGGGTGCGCCTTCGCTACCAGTCGTTCGGTCGCGACGAGGTGACCGAGCGAGAGGTCGACCCCATGCGGGTCACCAGTCTGGACGCCCACTGGTATCTCGAAGGGTGGTGCCACCGGGCCGAGGACACCCGGCTGTTCCGCCTCGATCGGGTCCACTCGCTGGAAGTGCTGGACATGGACGGGACACCTCCCGAGGCAGCGCAGCCCCGCGACCTCGCCGGACAGACCTATCAACAGTCACCGAACGACGTGCTCGTGGAGCTGGTCACCGAACCGGGCGCGGCCTGGGTCGCCGACTACTACCCCGTCGAGTCGGTCGACGATCTCGGCGACGGTCGCCGACTCGTCCGATTGCGTGCCGCAGACCCGACCTGGTTGTGTCGGCTCGCCTGGCGGCAAGGGGGGCAGGTGCGCATCGTCTCGCCCGCTGCGCTTGCCACGCAGGTCGGTCAGGGCGCGGACGCCGCGCTCGCGGCATACCCACCGGAGGTGGTGCGCGACCTGGGAGGGGCCGGTATGCCGCCCACCCCCGTGCCGACCCCCGTCACCACCCCGGAGCCCACCCCGGACGGAGCCGCGTGATGCGCGGGCTCCTGTGGACCCTCGTGTGGCTAGCCATCCTCGCCGGGTCGGGGTGGTATCTCTGGCGTCGACTGCGATGGTTATGGGGTCGCTCGGAGCTGCTGGGGGAGACCCTGGCCGAGGCGGAGGCATTGGTCTCATCGGCCACTGAGGTGCTCGCATCGCCGGCCGAGGAAGCGCCCCCGGTTGACGCGGCTGCCGAGCTGGCGGTCTTCCGCGACCCGGCCGAGGTCGCTGGGGAACGCGAGCGCCTGCGCGAGACGTTGCGGGAAGAACGCGCTGCTCGGCGCCGAGCAGCGCTGCCCGGCTGGGCGCGCCCCTTAGACTCAACAGACGCCAGCGATCGAAAGGCCTGACCAGCATGTTTCTCCGCGAACCCAGTCACTGGGCGGTTGTCATCCTTGTGCTCGTCTTGCTCTTCGGCTGGAAGCGCCTGCCCGACATGGCTCGCAGCATGGGCCGGTCGATGCGGATCTTCAAGTCCGAGGTCAACGAGATGAAGAACGACGGCAAGGAGGGCCGCCCCAGCCCGGCCGCCGACGACGTCGTCGCGGGCGACATCGTGCCGCCCCGCACGAGCGACGATCGCACCGCGGGCTGACAGCGCGCTGCAGGTGACACCGGGTATGCCGCGTCGCGGCCTCCCCGGCCGACTCACCTGAGCCGACCGACAAAGCCGACCGAGATGGCCCGATTCCGGTTCCGCCGACACCGTGACCCCGAAGGACGAATGTCCCTCGGGGATCATTTGCGTGAACTGCGCAACCGGACGACGATCAGCGCGCTCGCGATCCTCGTCGGCTCGATCTACGGCTGGCTCAACTGGGAGCCGCTGTTCAACCGGCTCATCGAACCCGTGCTCACTGTGGCCAAGGCCAAAACGCAGGGACAGGGCATCACCGCGGTGACCTTCGTCGGGCTCACCGACTCGTTCTCGACGCTCATCACCGTGGGGCTGTTCGTCGGCGTTGTCGTGGCCTCACCCGTTTGGCTCTGGCAAATCTGGGCGTTCATCGTCCCCGGGCTGACGCGACGCGAGAAGGGTCTGGCCCTGGCCTTCCTCGGGGCTGCGGTGCCGCTTTTCCTGGCCGGGTGCGCCCTGGCGTTCTGGGTGCTCCCGCGAGCCGTCAGTGCCCTGCTGAGCTTTACCCCGAGTGCGGGTTCCAACATCCTGGACGTCTCGCCCTACTTGAGCTTTGTCCTCAAGTTCATCCTCGTCTTCGGCCTGGGCTTCCTGCTCCCGGTCTTCCTCGTCGGGCTCAACGTCGCCCATATCCTCAGCGGGCGGCTCATGCTGCGGGCCTGGCGCGGCGCGGTGTTCCTGTGCTTCCTCTTCACCGCGATGATGACCCCCGATCCCAACCCCTTCACGATGATCATCCTGGCCGTCCCCCTCGCTGCGCTCTACTTCGCCGCCGTCGGGGTCTCACTCCTGCTGGACAAGCGACGCGCCAGAAAGGACCCGTCCGCCGCGTGGCTGCAGGTCGCTGACGACGAAGCCTCCGCCCTGTAACCTCGCCGCGTGACTCACTTCACCGGCCCGCTGCGCCGGATCGGGCTCTACGCCAACCCCGTCTCCGGCCGGGGTCGCGGCGTCCCCGCGGCCGCCCAGTTGCGCGGCATACTCGCCGATGCGGGGCACATCGTCCTGGACGTCACCGCGCAGTCGGCCGCGGAGGGGCGGGTGCGCGCCTACGACGCCGTGCGCTCGGGCGCGATCGACGCCCTCGTGGTCGTCGGCGGTGACGGGACCGCCCACCTGGGCGCCAACGCGTGCGCCGGCACGGACATCCCGCTCGTCGTCGTCCCCGCGGGCACCGGCAACGACAACGCACGCAGCCTCGGCATGCCGCGCAAGGACATCCCCGCGATCGCCGGGATGATCTCGGCCGGTCAGACCCGTCGGGTCGATGCCGGCCGGTGCGTCACCGCCGAGGGTGAGCGCTGGTGGCTGGGAGTGCTCGGCGGGGGTTTCGACACCCTGGTCAACACCCGTGGCCGCACCCTCAAGGCGCTGCACGGGACTCCGCGCTATCTCGCGGCCGTCGCCTTGGAGCTGCCGCGCTTCACCGGCATCCCGTATGCCGTGCAGGTCGATGACCAGCGCCGCGAGACCCAGGCGATGCTCGTCGCTGTGGCCAACGGCGGCACCTTCGGCGGGGGGATGAAGGTGTGTCCGGATGCGTCGATGACCGATGGCCTCTTCGACGTGATGATCCTGCACCAGATCGGGCGTGGAGAGTTCCTCAAGATCTTCCCCAAGGCTTTCTCCGGGGGCCATGTCACCCACCCCGCGGTCGAGATCTTGCGCGGCCGACACGTGCGGCTGGAGTCCGACGGCATCGATGCCCAGGCCGACGGGGAGGATTTCCTGCCGTTGCCAGTCGACCTCGAGACCGTCCCCGGAGCTCTCGCCGTCGTCGCCCCGTGACCGAGCTGGCCCGGTTTGCTGCCGGGTTGGACTTCGGGCTCGACCCCTTCCAGGTGGCCGGCTGTGCGGCTCTGGAGGCCGGCCGTGGCGTGCTGGTCGCGGCTCCCACCGGGGCTGGCAAGACCGTCGTGGGTGAGTTCGCCGTCCATCTGGCCCTGGCATCGGGTCGCAAGGCCTTCTACACGACGCCGATCAAGGCCCTCTCCAACCAGAAGTACGCCGACCTGTGCCGACGCCACGGCGCTGATCGGGTCGGCCTGCTCACGGGGGACTCCTCGGTCAACGGCGAGGCACCCGTCGTCGTCATGACGACCGAGGTGCTGCGGAACATGATGTATGCCGGGTCGCCCACCTTGGCTGGCCTCGGCTACGTCGTCATGGACGAGGTCCACTACCTCGCCGACCGCTTCCGAGGGGCGGTGTGGGAAGAAGTCATCATCCACCTGCCCGAAGACGTCCTCGTCGTGTCGCTTTCGGCCACCGTGTCCAATGCCGAGGAGTTCGGAGAGTGGCTCGGGGAGGTGCGCGGCGACGTCGCGGTCGTCGTCTCCGAGGTCCGGCCGGTGCCGCTCTGGCAACACGTCATGGTCGGCAAGCAACTGTTCGACCTGTTCGTGGAGGAGTCACTGGACGCCTCGGGTCGTCCCGAGGAGGGTCGCCGGGTCGAGCTCAATCCCGAACTGCTGGAACGGATCCGGTCGGTCGAACGAGCCCTGGCCGCCGACTCGTCCGCCCGGCGGGGGCCGCGCGGCCGGGTTGGGTCCGGCGCAGGATTCGGTGCGGGGCCGGGCGGGCACCGGGGTCGGGAAGGCGGATGGGACAGCGGCCCCCGAGGGCGGGAGGGCGGCATACGGCCCGGCGGTGGACCCTCCCGAGCGGAGGTCATCTGGGCCTTGGACCGCGAGGGGCTGCTCCCAGCGATCACCTTCGTCTTCAGCCGGGTGGGTTGTGACGCGGCCGTGGGGCAGCTGCTCGCCCGCGGAGTCAGGCTCATCACCGACGAGGACGGCGTCCGCAACCGGCGCTACGTCGAGGAGCGGATCGGTGGGTTGGCCGACGAGGACCTCGGCGTGCTCGGCTACTGGGACTTCGTCGACGGGATCGAGCGGGGCTTCGCCGCGCACCACGCGGGGATGCTGCCGACCTTCCGGGAGATTGTCGAGGAGTTGTTCACCCAGGGCCTGATCCGGGCGGTGTTCGCCACCGAGACCCTGGCCCTGGGCATCAACATGCCGGCGCGCACCGTCGTGTTGGAGAAGCTGGTCAAGTTCAACGGTGACACGCACGCCGAGCTCACGCCGGGGGAATACACCCAGCTGACCGGCCGGGCCGGGCGCCGAGGCATCGACGTCGAGGGCCACGGGGTCGTGCTGTGGACCCGCGGTCTGGACCCGATGGTGGTCGGCGGGCTGGCCTCGACCCGCACCTATCCGCTGCGCTCGAGCTTCCGGCCGACCTACAACATGGCGGTCAACCTCGTCGCTCAGGTGGGCCGCGAGCGGGCACGTGAGGTGCTGGAGACCTCGTTCGCCCAGTTCCAGGCCGACCGCTCCGTCGTCGGGCTGGCCCGCGCGGTCCGCCGCGGCGAACGGCAGCTGGCCGACATGGCTGTCGAATGGCATTGCCATCTGGGCGACTTCAGCGAGTATGCCGCCCTGCGTTCCTCTCTGCGCGACCTCGAGAAGGGCGCCGCGAGGGCCCGCTCGGCCGCCACCCGGGCAGCCGCCGAGCTCTCCCTGGAACGGCTGCGACCCGGGGACGTCGTCCGAGTGCCCACCGGCCGACGCGCTGGGTATGCCGTCGTCGTCGCGGCCAACCGGGGCGCTCCGGGGCGACCGGCCGCACCGGCCGTCGTCACCGAGGACCGACAGCTGCGCCGGTTGACGACCGTCGACGTGCCGAACCCCGTCGAGCCAGTGCTCACCGTCCGGATCCCGGCTAGCTTCAATGCCAAGAGCCCCAAGTCCCGTCGCGACCTTGCCGCGACCCTGCGGATCGCCGTGGCTCACGAGCCGCCACCGCGGCATACCTCTCGGGCCGAGGACGACGACAGACGCGAGGCGACGCGGGAGGTCGAGCACCTCCGGTCCGCCCTGCGGGAACACCCCTGCCACGCGTGCCCCGACCGGGAGGAGCACGCCCGCAAGGCCGAACGCTGGTGGCGGCTGCGGCGGGAGACCGACGGGCTGGCCCGGCAGGTCGACGGACGCACCAACACGGTTGCGCGGACCTTTGACCGGATCTGCGACCTGTTGGTCGAGCGTGGTTACCTCGGCGAGGGTGGGCTGACGGTGACCGCGGCTGGGGAGGAGCTGCGTCGGCTCTATGCCGAGCGTGACCTCCTTACCGCCCAATGCCTGCAGAAAGGCGTCTGGAACCGGCTCGATGCGGCGGGGCTCGCCGCCGTCGTGTCGGCACTCATCCATGAACCCCGTCGCGAGGACTTCACCGCAGCGCCGCGGATGCCCACGACCGACGTGGCGCAGGCGTTGGCGGCGATGACCGAGCTGTGGGCGACCCTGGAGGAACAGGAGCGGCGGCACGGCCTGCCGCCCAGTGGGCCCCCCGACCCCGGCATCGTGTGGATGGTCCACCGATGGGCCAGCGGCCAACGCTTGGAGGCCGTGCTGCGCGGCTCGGACCTGGCCGCGGGGGATTTCGTGAGGCGTTGCAAGCAGGTCGTCGACCTGCTCGACCAGATCGGCGACATCGCCCCGCACCCGGCCTTGCGCACGAAGGCCCGCAAGGCCGTCGACGCCGTGCGTCGAGGCGTTGTAGCGGCCGATCGGATCGACTGACCAGTGGCTGGTGCGTGTCCGCAGGAACCGCACCGAAAGTGCGGTTCTGCAGGATATTTCCGCACCGTGGAAGTGCCCAGTCGTGGCGAAAGCCACTGCTGGTGTGGTGCGTCCGGCTGGAATAGTGTCAAGGCCTTGATGACTGAACGATCTACGTGCCCCGAGGAGAGTCATGCAGCAGCTCACTGGCCTGGACGAGATGTTCCTGTCCCTGGACACCGGACGCACGACCGGACATGTCGCCGGGATCGCCATCTTCGACAAGCGGGCACAGCCTCGCGATGAGTTGGCCTTCGTCCGCGAACGGGTCGGTCAGCGACTCTCCCGCCTGCCGGTTTTGCGCTGGCGGCTCAAGAGCGTGCCGTTGGAGATGGACGGGCGCTACTGGGTGGACGGTCCGGTGGACCTGCAGGAGCAGGTCGTCGGCATCCGACTGCCCAAGCCGGGTACCGAGAAGCAGTTCCATGCCTCCCTGGACAGGGTCATGGCTCAACTGCTCGAACGGGACCGGCCCATGTGGCGGATCTACGTCATCGAGGGCCTGGAAAACGGCGGCTATGCCTATGTCATCAAGATGACTCACGGCCTGGCCGACGGAAGCGTGTTGTGGATGCTCTTCGACCAACTCTCGGACGCTCCGACCGAGGAGTTGCCGGAAGTGCCGCTCAGCCCAGAACCTCGGGGAGGACACGCCGAGATGCTCGGCCGTGGCCTGCTCGGGCTGGCCAAGAAGCCGGCGAAAGGCCTGAGGTTGCAGGCCGAGACCGCAGCATGGGCTGTTGGAAAGGTCCGAAAGGAAGGCCTGCGCTTTCTCCCCGACAGCGTGGTGCGCATGCTGCCCGGCGAGTTGAGCAAGCCGGTGGCAGCCATCGCCAACAAGGGACGCGCCGAGGGCGAACCCAAGGCTGGGTCGCTCCTGCCGTCCTTGGCTCCACCAAAGTCCCCATTCAACGGAACGGTCACGAGCAACGTCAGCATCTCCCACTACGATTTCGCCATTGCCGACCTGCGCAAGGTCGGCAAGCTCGTCGGGGGCACCATCAACGACGCGGTCCTGGCCATCACTGCCGGGGCTCTGCGGGCATACATGGCCGATCACGGCGGCATCGTCGAGCGGCCGCTGATTACGTCGACGCCCATCTCGTGGCGAACCGGCAAGGAGAAGGAGCGCTTCGCCAACCAGGTGTTCATGCTCTTCCAACCTCTGGGCACGCACCTGGCCGATCCGATGCAGCGGTTGACGTTTGCCAAGGAAACAGCGACCGCAGCCAAAGCCAATTGGGATGGCGTGCCCAGCCATCTGACCCGACGAGCAAGCGAGTGGATGCCGGTCGTGGCGCTGGGCCCCAGCATGAAGGTGATGTCCTACCTGCCCGGGCAGTATTCGCCGAAGATGTTCAACGTCTCGGTGTCCAACGTCAAGGGCCCCCAGGTCAAACCCCGATACGGCGATAACGAGTTGGGCAAGTACCTCATCTTCGGATTCCTCCCGCCGGGGGTTGGGCTGCTCCTGGGCGGACAGAGCCTTGGCGATCGGATCATCTTCACTGCCACAGCCTGCACTGACATCGTCACCCACTACCGGGACCTGCCGCGCTACCTGGAAACCAGCCTCAACGAGCTGCTCGCCCTCGCCTGAGCAAGCGCCAAAACAGCGCTTGCGCAGTGGAAGTTGCGCGATAACGCTTGCTCTACTGCGCAGGCCCGCCCGGTCCGAGCACCCATATCGTGGACGGGAAGCGACCCCACCGAGGTGGCCGCCCACGACGAAAGTGGGGTTGATCGGGATGCAGCGAGTCACCGGCCTTGACGAAATGTACCTTTCGCTGGACACCGGACGCACCGTCGGGCATGTCGCCGGGATCGCCTTCTTCGATGCTCCCGACGTCCCGGTCGCAGCGGGGAGCCGACTGGCTTTCCTCAAGGAACGCGTGGCCGAACGGCTGTCATCGCTTCCGCTGCTTCGGTGGCGGCTGCAGACTCTGCCCTTGTGGATCGACCAGCGCAGGTGGGCCGAGGTCGAACACCTCAATCTCAACGATCACATCACTGGCGTCGTCTTGCCCCGACCAGGATCGGTCGACCAACTGCACGCCTTCCTCGACACGGTGATGTCCCAGCCGTTACCCCGTGATCGGCCGATGTGGCGGATCTATCTCGTCGAGGGCCTGGCCGACGGCCGCTATGCCTACGTCATCAAGCTCAGCCACGGCTTGGCCGACGGGAGCGCCCTCTGGTCAGTGTTCGACTTGCTCTCCGACCACCCCAGCGAGCCAGCCGACCCAGCGCTGCACGCGCCCGAGCCGACGTTCGGGACCGCAGAACTACTCGCGCGCGGTGCGGTTGGGTTCGCCACCACCCCGCTGCGAGTCATGGCCGTCCAGGGCGCGGCCGTGTGGTGGGGTGCCAGATTGCTGGCCAAAGAGCGGACACCCGTCATCCCGGCCACCATCGCCCGGCTGGTCCCGGGGGAGCTCAGCAGGCCGTTCGAGCGGTGGGCGAATGCGGTCCGGCGGGACTCGGGTTCGCCGGTGGTGACCTCCTCGGTGCCCACCCTGCGACCGCCAGCCTCGCCCTTCAACGGTGACGTCACCTCCGACTTGGGCATGGCCTGGGTGGACATGTCCGTCCCCGAGCTCAAGCGAGTCGGCGCGTTGGTCGGCGGAACGGTTAACGACGCCATCCTTGCTATCACGGCTGGCGCGCTGCGTCGTTATCTGGTTGGCCATGGGGGGATCCCGACCAGGCCCCTCATCGCCTCGGCGCCCATCTCGTGGCGAAACGGGGGCGAGCGGCATCGTTGGGCAAACCACATCTTCATGCTCTTTCTCCCGCTGCCCACCGACATCGAGGCTCCACTGGAGCGCCTGCGTGCTGCTCGTCAGGCCGCCGTCTCGGCCAAGGCCACCTGGGAGCACCTGCCCATGCATCTCATGCGTCAGGCCAGTGCGACCATGCCGACCTGGCAGATCGGTCCGGGGGCCTGGCTGATGTCGCGGATGCCAAGCCGGATGGTGCCTGCCCTCTACAACGTCGCGGTGTCCAACGTCCGCGGCCCGCAGGCTCGGCCCGTCTTCGACGGTCGGGAGATGTCCCGCTACATCGTCTACGGGTTCGTCCCCCCGGGGATCGGCTTGCTCTTGGGTGGTCAAAGCCTCGGAGACCGCTTTGTCCTGTCGGTCACCGCCGCCCGCTCCGTGGTGCCTGACTTTGCCGGCCTGCCAGACCTCCTCCAGGAGTCACTGTCGGAGTTGCTGGCCATCGCGGATCAGCGCGATGCCGACGCCAACCCGGTCGCCGCGAGGAGGGTTGCCGCCAGGGGCCTCGCGGCAGCCCGCTGAGCTAGTGGCCCTCGCGCATCCCCAGAGCACCGACCACCCGATTGAGCGGCCCCGTGAGCCCGTAGTCGATCGCCAGCCGCGACAGCAACACCGGATCTGCCACACGCGTCGGCAGGCGCAGGTCCACGTCCGACACGGGCGCGTCCACCGCCACCCGCACGACGCGCGGGGCGACATCCAGGTATGCCGCCCCGGCCTCCAACCGGGTGCGCTGGGCCCCCTTGATCCGCGGATCACCGCCGTCAACGGCAGCCCGGATGGCGGCCAGCGAGCCGTAGGTCGCAAGCAAGGCTGCGGCGGTCTTCTCGCCGATCCCGGCCACCCCCGGCAGTCCGTCGGAGGCGTCTCCGCGCAACACCGCGAGATCGGCGTAGGCATCACCAGTCGGGACGGCATACCGGGTCTGTAGGGCCGCCTGGTCGATGATCTCGGCGTCGCGGACTCCGGACTTGGCGGTGTAGAGCACCCGCACAGCGCGGGCGTCGTCGACGAGTTGGAACAGGTCCCGATCACCCGTGACGATGTCGACGGCCAAGGCACCTGCATGTCGATGGGCCAGGGCCCCGATGACATCGTCGGCTTCGAAGCCGTCCACCCCGACTCGGGCAATCCCCAACGCGGCCAAGGCAGCGGCGATGACCGGCACCTGGGGCGCGAGGTCATCCGGGGCCTCTTCGGCCGTCAACCCGGCCGATGGCGCGCCGTCGGGGCTACTCGTGAGCGCCGATGCGCCCCGCCCACCGGCCCCGGCAACCCCACCGGCCGCCGACGGGTCACCGCCAGCTGCAACTCGATGGGTCTTGTAAGAAGGGATCGCCTGGACCCGGAATTGGGGCCGCCAGTCGTTGTCCCAGCAGGCTGCCAGGTGGGTGGGTCGGTGCCGATCGAGGAGGGTCGCCACCATGTCCAGGAAGCCGCGAACGGCATTGGTGGGCGGCTCGCTCGGGCTCTGCCGCTGGTCGGGCACGCCATAGAAGGCCCGGAAGTAGAGGCTCGCTGAGTCCAAGAGCATGAGTCTGCCACCCGCGTCCATGGCGCCTCAGCCTAGTGGCGGCGGGGTGACGGTGGGCCGGGCACGCAGCGCACTGACCCGGCGACTGCGTAGGCTGCGGGCATGGAGAAACTGGACCGTAAGCTCGTGCAACTCCTCGCGGCCGACGGCCGGATGAGCTACACGGACCTCGGCAAAGCCACCGGCCTGTCGACCTCTGCGGTGCACCAACGGGTCCGACGTCTCGAGGAGCGCGGTGTAGTCCAGGGATATCAGGCGATCATCGACCCTGCCCAAGTCGGTCTGCCGCTCACGGCATACATTTCCCTCTCTCCGCTAGATCCCGCGGCGCCCGACGACATTCCTGACCGAATCCGGCACTTCCCCGAGATCGAGTCGTGCCACTCCGTCGCTGGCGACTTCAACTACATCACCAAGGTCCGCGTCTCGACGCCGCTTGACCTGGAGGATCTACTGACCCGGTTGCGCGCGGCTGCTCACGTGCAGACTCGCACCACGGTTGTCCTGTCGACGGCTTGGGAGGGGCGCCCGGTCACTGGACCGAGCCGGGGTGACGGGGCCGCAAAGCCCTGAGCCGGTCGGCGAAAGCTCGACCGGCGCTCGCTCACAGGTGATCGGTGGGCTCGTAAGACTCCGGGTCCGGGGGAGCTATCACCGTGGGGTGGCTGCGCCGGGAATGCAGCGCCCAGCTGAGCCACCCCAAAAGGCTGAACGCCAAAGACGCCACGGTCAGCCCGGCCAGGCTGCCACTCACCAACGGCACCAAGGCACCTGCGACGACCGAGTTGAGCATCGTATTGGTGAACGATTGCAGCGACGACAGGGTCCCACGATGCTGCGGTCGTCTATCCAGCAGCACGAGGGTGACGATCGGAAAGACCAACGAGATCCCGAAACCCGTGAACACCGGACCAAGCAGCACCCAGGGGAGCGTTACCACTCCTGACGCATACACGGTCAGTTGAATGATGGCTCCGATGACGGCCACCCCGAAACCGAGGGTCAGGAAGCCCGGGCCGCTGATCCGCCCGGCCAGACGCCCGGTGAGCCATGACCCGAGGATCATCATCGACACCACGGGAACGAAGAGGTAGCTGAAGTCGCTTGGGCCGAGCTGCAGGTGGACTACGACGATGGCGGGCGCTGCTGAGATGTAGGTGAAGAGCGCGGCGAAGTTGAACGACGACACCGCGAGCAAGCGGCGCACGCCGGCATCCCGCCACGATTCGATCAGGGCGCTCAGCAGTGCGCCCGGTTGCACCGGTATCCGTCGCTGCGCCGGGTGAGTCTCGGGGAGGAGGAACAACACGGCCACGACCAGGACCATGGCGAACCCGGCGAGGAACCAGAAAATGCTGCGCCAGTTCGACCACCCCAACAGCCACCCGCCGACAATCGGCGCCAACGCCGGCGCGACCCCGAAGATCATCGACATGAGGGACATGGCGCGCTGGGCGGTCTCGCCGTGGTAGACGTCGCGCACAATCGTGCGCCCGACGATCATGCCGGCGCCCGCGACCACCCCTTGCAACCCGCGACCGACCAGCAACCAGGCCATGGACGGGGCGACCGCGCAGAACACCGAGGTGCCCGCGAAGGCCAGCAGCCCCCAGACGACGACGGGCCGTCGCCCGAGCGCATCGGAGAGCGGCCCGTGCAGCAGGCTCATCACGGCGAAGGTGAGCAGGTAGACCGAAACGATCTGTTGGGTGGCGACCGCATCCACGCCAAACTCCCGCTGCACATCGGGGAAGCCCGGAAAGATGGTGTCCACCGTGAAGGGGCCCAGCATCGTCAGGGCTGCCAGCAGCACGATCAGCCCTCGACCGAAGGGGCGACCGGTGCTGGCCGGCGCCGCCACGGATCCGGTCATGGCCGCGCGATCGGTGCCAACCGTCCGCGAGTCACCGCCAAGAGATCCTCAGGAGTGAGTTCGACATCCCAACCGCGTCGACCGCCGGAGACGAGAATCGTCGGGTAGGTCGTCGCGGTGGTGTCCAGGACGGTCGCCAGGAGTCTCTTTTGGCCCACGGGGGAGATGCCACCGACGACATACCCGGTCACCCGCTCGGCAACTGCCGGGGTCGCCATGACAGCACGCTTTGCACCCAGCGCAGCGGCAACCGCCTTGAGGTCCAACTGGCAATCCACCGGGACGATACCAACGCCGACCGACCCACCGAGATCCACGACCAAGGTCTTGAAGACCCGCCCAGGCGGCACGCCCAGGGCGGCAGCCGCTTCTCTACCGAAGGATTGTGCCGCCGGATCGTGGTCGTAGGCGTGCAGCGTGAAGCTCACCCCGGCCCGAGCCAGGGCGGTCGTCGCCGGCGTTCCCGTCGCTTTGGCCACGATCGTGGAGTATGCCGTCTCGCCGACGATCGGGCCGACCCATGCCACTGAGTGGACCCGGATCGACTCGAGCGACTGTCGCGGGCGCCGGATGGTCGCCGCTTGTCGTGAGCTTGCGACCGTGTGCCGAAGCACACCCATGCAGGTGCTGCCCATCGAAGGGATGCGGCGGCATACTCTGCGGCTGTGTCTCACCACCGGGTGCTTATCGTGGGAGCGGGGTTCTCCGGCATCGCCATGGCCGCGCGCCTGTCCCAGACCGGGATCGAGGACTTCCTCATCCTGGAGAAGGCGACCGACGTCGGGGGCACCTGGCGGGACAACCGCTATCCCGGCTGCGCCTGCGATGTGCCCAGTCGGCTCTATTCATTGAGCTTCGCGCCAAAGGTCGACTGGAGCCGCGAGTATGCTCCGGCCGGGGAGATCTGGGACTACTTGCGCGAGTGCATCGATCGGTTCGGGCTGCGATCGCGGCTCGTGCTCGGGGCCGAGGTCATTGACGCGACCTGGGCTGACGGCCGTTGGCAGGTCCTCGCCGCAGACGGAAGGGAATGGACAGCTGAGGCCATCGTCCTGGGCGTCGGGGGACTGCATGTCCCGAAGCGACCCGATCTGCCGGGTCTGGGGTCCTTCGCGGGGGAGGTCCTGCACACCGCTGATTGGCCCGCGGAGGACCGTCTGGACGGGCGGCGGGTTGCCGTCGTCGGCACCGGCGCCTCGGCGGTCCAGCTGATCCCCGCTGTCGCCGGCCGAGTCAGCGACCTCGTGGTCTTTCAGCGCACTCCGTCGTGGATTCTGCCGCGCAACGACCGGCCCTGGTCGCGGGCTCGGGCGCAGACCTATTCCCGTATGCCGTTCATCGAGCGAATCCAGCGGTGGCGCACCTATCTGCGCCTCGAGTCGCGGGTGCTGGGCTTCGGACGTCTGGACCGGGCCCGTCGGCTCGTCGAGTCTCAAGCCCTGGAGCGGCTCGAGCGGCTGGTGCCCGACCCGGCCACCCGGGAGGCGCTGACGCCGCACTACGCCTTGGGCTGCAAGCGGGTGCTCCTCTCGGACGACTACTGGCCCACCTTCGCCCGCCCGAACGTCCACTTGGTCACCTCGCCGATCGAGCGGGTCGAACCCACCTGCGTGGTCACCGAGGACGGTGCCCACCGTGACATCGACACCATCGTCTTCGCCACCGGTTTCGACCTGCGCGGCAGTTTCGACCGGATGCGCATCAGCGGTCAGGGTGGCCGGACACTGGCCGGGGAATGGGAGTCGACCCGCAACACCCACGTGGGCATCGAAGTGGCCGGCTTCCCCGAGCTCTACCTGTTGCTCGGGCCGAATACCGCGCTCGGCCACAACTCGGTGCTCATCATGATCGAGGCCGCGGTCGAGCACATCCTGCTCGCCCTACAGCGAGCCGACCGCCAAGGGCCGCATGTCGTCACCCGGGCCGCGCAGGTGAGGTTCGGACGCTGGGTGCGGCGGCGGACGCGGCATACCGTCTGGGGGTCGGGGTGCCAGAGCTGGTACCTCGACGAGCGCGGCCGCAACGTGGCGATCTGGCCGGCCTCGACGGTGCGCTATCGGCTGGTGACCCGGCGGCTGCGCGAGGGCGACTACCAAGCCGTGCCGGGCCGTGACGCACCGAGCCGTGACGCACCGAGCCGCAACGCGCCGAGGC
>JBGAQN010000045.1:0-19841 GCA_044220725.1 Dermatophilaceae bacterium | reverse complement strand
CTGACGCACGATCTCTTGCCGGGAGAGAAGGGCCCACAGGACGCCTGTGGGGTCTTCGGCGTCTGGGCACCGGGGGAGGACGTCGCCAAACTCGCCTACTTCGGGCTGTATGCGCTCCAGCACCGCGGGCAGGAATCGGCCGGCATCGCGACCGGCGACGGGCACAAGGTGCTCGTCTACAAGGACATGGGGCTGGTCAGCCAGGTCTTCAACGAGTCGGCGCTGCAGTCGATGACGGGGCATGTGGCGATCGGGCACTGCCGCTATTCCACGACCGGCGGCTCGACCTGGGAGAACGCGCAGCCGACGCTCGGCGGCACCGACACCACGACGGTCGCGCTCGCGCACAACGGCAACCTCATCAACTCGGCTGAGCTGCGCGACCTCGTGGCCGAACGCCACGGCGAGCTGGACCGGCATCCCGGCGAGATCGGGCGCGGCAACACGACCGACACGGCGCTGGTCACCGCGTTGCTGTCCGACCCCGACCGGTCGCTTGAGGCGGTCGCGCTTGACGTGCTGCCGCGGTTGCGGGGTGCCTTCTGTTTCGTCTTCATGGACGAGCACACCCTGTATGCCGCCCGCGACCCGCATGGGATCCGGCCGCTCGCGCTGGGGCGGCTCGACCGTGGGTGGGTGGTGGCGTCGGAGACGGCCGCGCTGCAGACCGTCGGCGCAGCGGTGATCCGCGAGATCGAGCCGGGTGAGCTCGTCGTCATCGACGAGGACGGGCTGCGCTCGCACCACTTCGCGACACCCGAGCCCAAGGGTTGCGTCTTCGAGTACGTCTATCTGGCCCGGCCCGATGCGGTCATCAACCAGCGGGTCGTCCACGAAGCCCGGGTGGCGATGGGGGCGCGGTTAGCCGCCGAACACCCCGTCGAGGCCGACCTGGTGATCGGGGTGCCCGACTCCGGGGTGCCCGCGGCGGTCGGCTATGCCCAGGGGTCGGGGATCCCCTTCGGCCAGGGGTTCGTCAAGAACGCCTATGTCGGCCGGACCTTCATCCAGCCGTCGCAAACGTTGCGGCAGTTGGGAATTCGGCTCAAGCTCAACCCATTGGCGCACACGATCAAGGGCAAGCGGTTGGTCGTTGTCGACGACTCGATCGTGCGGGGCAACACCCAACGAGCCCAGGTGCGGATGTTGCGCGAGGCCGGGGCCGCCGAGGTCCACGTGCGGATCTCCTCGCCTCCGGTGCACTGGCCGTGCTTCTACGGCATCGACTTCGCCACCCGGGCCGAGCTCATCGCGACCGGCTTGGGGGTCGAGGAGATCCGGGCGTCGATCGGGGCTGACTCCCTTGGCTACATCTCGCTCAAGGGAATGATCGAGGCGACCGAACAGGCCAGCGATCGGTTGTGCACGGCCTGTTTCACCGGCAGCTATCCGGTCGCCTTGCCAGAGGACGGCCGGATCGGCAAGCACCTGTTCGAACCGCTGCCCATCGATCTGTCCCACTCGGCCCGTGACGTCGACCCGGCGCCGGTGTCGGTATCAGGTGGGGGGACCGCAGCCGCGGAAGCCGCGAGTCGGCGAGCGGGCGGCATACAGGTCGATGTGGAAGGCGTGTCCTACGGCGTCGACGGCGGGGCCCAGAACGCCCTCCTGCACCCGTAAGGCATCCGTCGACCCGTTCGAGGTATGACGCCATCGCCTGGTGATAGCGGAATACCTCGACCCGGCGGGAAGCCTAGGCTGGGACCCGTGACCGACACGCCCATCACGTATGCCGCGGCCGGAGTCGACGTCGAGGCAGGTGACAAGGCCGTCGAGCTCATGAAGGAGGCGGTCCGTCGGGCGACCCGGCCCGAGGTCATCGGCGGCCTCGGAGGCTTCGCTGGGCTCTTCGACGCCAGCGCGCTCGCCCGGATGACCCGCCCCGTTCTGGCCACGTCCACCGATGGGGTCGGCACCAAAGTCGCGATCGCCCAGGCCCTCGACCGCCACGACACCATCGGCTTCGACCTGGTCGGGATGGTCGTCGACGACATCGTCGTCTGCGGCGCCGAGCCTCTGTTCATGACCGACTACATCGCCACCGGCAAGGTCGTTCCCGAGCGGATCGCGGCCATCGTGGGCGGCATCGCGCAAGCCTGCGAGCAGGCCGGGGTCGCCCTCGTCGGTGGCGAGACCGCCGAGCACCCGGGGCTGCTCGAGCCGGACGAGTATGACGTCGCCGGCGCCGCCACGGGCGTCGTCGAGTATGCGCAGATCCTCGGCCCGCACCGCGTGGAGCCCGGGGACGTGGTCCTCGCGCTCGCGTCGTCAGGCCTGCACTCCAACGGCTACTCCCTCGTCCGGCGCGTCGTCGCCGCCGCCGGTTGGACCTTGGACCGGCACGTCGAGGAGTTCGGGCGGACGCTCGGCGAGGAGCTGCTCACCCCGACCCGGGTGTATGCCGCCGACCTCCTGGCTCTCATCCGCACTCCAGGCATCAACGTCCACGCCCTCTCGCACGTGACCGGCGGAGGGCTGGCCGCCAACCTCGCCCGGGTCCTCCCGCAGGGCAGCTACGCCCGGGTCGACCGCGCGACGTGGGCGCCGCCGGCAGTCTTCGACGTCATCGGCCGACTGGGTCGGGTGCCGCAGGCCGACCTCGAACGAACCCTCAACCAGGGCGTCGGTTTCGTCGCCGTCCTGCCCGCGGACCACGCCGACGCTGCCCAGCGGGTATGCCGCTCGCGCGGCATACCGGCCTGGGTCCTGGGGGAGGTCGGCGAGATGGCGACGTGGACACCCGACCCGAGTGCTGAGGTGACCCGCGGGGCCAAGGGCGTCGACGGGGGATCGGTGCAGATGCTCGGAGAGCACCCGAAACCCTAAGGCGAGCGCATCGGGTCCTCGCCTAGGGTGGCCGACATGGACGATTCTGTGGATCAGACACCCGTCGTGGGGATGGATCCGGCCCTCGACCCTCCGGCGGTCCCAACGGCCGGCACCGAGCGAGAGTTGCTGCAGTGGTGGCTGGACTATCACCGCCAGACCCTGCGCTGGAAAGTCTCCGGGCTCACTCCCGAGCAGGTGTGCCAAGCCAGCGCCCCGCCATCGCGAATGAGTCTGGCCGGGCTGATCCGGCACATGACCGACGTCGAGATCTGGTGGTTCTCGCGGGTCGCGGAGGGCGACGAAAGCGCGGTCGATCTGTTTCCGGGGGACGACGAGGACCTGTGCGAGGCGACTCCGGATCGCGTCGCGAGCGACCTCGCGGCATACGAGGCCGCGGTGCGGCGCTCCGACGAGGTGTTCGCCCGGCTGGACCTGGACGGATTTGCCGCCTGGGAGCCGCGCGGGAAGCCCATCAGCAACCGGTGGATCCTCATCCACATGATTGAGGAATGGGCCCGGCACAACGGTCACGCGGACCTGCTGAGGGAACGGATCGACGGCGCCGTCGGCAGCTGAGGTGCAACGAGGCGCGCGAGGCACAACGAGGCGCACGAGGCGCACGAGGCACAACTGAGGGCCCGATGTGTCGGACGTCGGCGGATCCCAGAGGGTCCCGCATGAGGTGCTGCTAGCGATGCAGGACTGGTCGCTCAGCGACCAGCGGCCCACGACGCGTAGTCGTCGTCCACGTCGCCGTCGTCGGCCTCGTCGACATCCTCGATGTCGTTGTCCGCAACATCGTCATCGACGCCGTTGATGGACTGGCCGCCACGGTAGGTGGCGCTGTGAAGTTCGCGCTCAAGCGCACTCAGATCTGTGTCGGGAGAGAAATACTTCAACTCCCGGGCGACCTTTGTCTGCTTGGCCTTGGCCCGGCCGCGCCCCATGGCGTGACCCCCTCATGCGTCTGCCGGGGCGGCATCGCCAGGCCCGCTGCTCACGGCCCGACAGGCCATGCACAGCGGGTCGCCGCGGAGCGGCCCCGGGAACTGTGTGTCTCCGTGGGGACAACGCTACCCGACGTTGCGGGTTCTGTACGACGTGAGTCGATCCCCGGGCATTTGCGGGCGTTTGCGCCCCCCGTCGGCATGGTTCGTGCGAGAGTGTCCGGACAGGGATTGACGCGGGGTCATCCGAATGGAGTGGAGAGATGATTGTGGCAGCGAGCGAGGAACGAGACCCCTTGCTCACGCCTGGCGAGGTGGCGGCACTGTTCCGGGTTGACCCGAAGACGGTCACCCGGTGGGCAAAGGCGGGCAAGTTGACGGCGATCCGCACGTTGGGCGGACACCGGCGCTACCGCAGCTCGGAAGTGCATCGCCTGCTGAGCGGGGCCTAAATTTCAGCCCGCTTCGGCGGGCGGTCTCGGGGGACGTCGGGGCTGCGGGCACCGGCGGCACGGCACATCAGACGTGCGCCGATTCACGATGCCCACGGGCGGCTGGAACGGGATGCGGCGCATCCGCCTGCCTGTCGGCGGGCGCAACTACAGTGACCCCGTGAGCGAATCGAGGTCGTCGTGAGCGAATCCGCCAGTTCCGAGGTCACTCAGGCGCTGCGACTGCCTGGGCGCGTCGCCGGCGAGAGCGATCGCCGTCCGACGTGGGTGGCCTTGTCGCAGTCCAAGCGGGTGGTGTGGGTTCTGGTGGCTGCGGCCCTTACCCTGCTCATCGGGATCTGGGCCTTCCAAGCGTTGGGCACCTTCCTGTTCTTGCTCCTGCTTGCCTGGTTGCTCTCGATCGCCATGGAGCCGATGGTGGCCTGGCTCATCAAGCGCGGGATGGGCAGACCGCTGGCCTCCGCGCTCGTGCTCTTCGGGCTGATGGCGCTGACCGTCGGCATCGGCGCGATGTTCGGCCAGGTGTTCGTCGCCCAGGCCCAGGAGCTCAAGGACGCTTTCCCGGATGCGGTCCGGCAGGCCGTGGCCTGGGTCAACACGACGTTCGACACGTCGTTCAACACCGAACAGATCTATGCGGCGCTGCAGTTCACTCCGGAGAAGGTCGGAGAGCTGGCCCAGCGGTTTGGCGGCGGCCTGCTCGGCGTCTTCGGCGCCCTGGTGACGTTCATCTTCAACGCCGTGACGATCCTCGTCTTCGCGTACTACCTGTCGGCGGACAGCATCAAACTGCGTCAGACGATCGGTTCATACCTGCCCCCGCGCTACCAGCCCATGCTCATGACGATCTGGACCATCGCCGTGGAGAAGACCGGCGGCTACGTCGTGTCAAAGGTCATCCTCGCGACGATTTCATCGATCGCCTACGCCCTGTTCTTCGCCATCATCGACGTCCCGTTTTGGCTGCCGCTGGGGGTGCTCATGGGCATCGTCGGCCAGTTCGTCCCGATCATCGGCACCTACATCGGAGTCGTCGTCCCTGCCCTCTTCTCGGTGCTCAAGGACCCGCTCGATGTCGTCTGGATCGTTGTTTTCGCGACCGTCTACCAACAGATCGAGAGCTACTGGCTGACCCCCAAGATCAGCAACCGGACGATGGACATCCACCCGGCCGTCGCGCTCGGATCGGTGTTTGTCGGGGTGGCTCTGATGGGGCCGATCGGTGCGCTCATCGGCATACCGGTGGCGGCCGCAGCGCTCACCGTCGCCGACACCTTCCGTCGGCGTCACGAGCTGCTGCCTGAGCTGGAGACACTGCAAGACGACGACGGTGACCAGGAGGGCGGGCCGGAACATGGTGGGGAGGTCGTCCGGGTGGTCGCGCCTGAGGGGGCCCGGACGGTGGTCAGCGTGGAGCCGCCGACGCCCACTGCCGGCGACTGATCCCGAGCGAGCGTGGGCGTGACCGGTTGGGATTTCCGCGGGCCGTTGCCCCCCGCCCGGTTCGACATGGCGCGCTACTGTCTGGGGTCGGGCCACCTCCGTCCCCCGGATCGCGTGGGCCTGGTCGTCGTCCACGATGCTGACGAGCCGCCGAGCGCGGACGAACGGTGGACGTTCGGCGAGTTGGAGGGGGCGGTGCTCCGGATCGCCGCTGGGCTGCTCGCCGCGGGCCTGCAGCCCGGTGACCGGGTTCTGCTGCGGATGGGCAACACCAGCGATGCCGCGTTGGTGTTCTTCGGGGCCATCGCCGCCGGGCTCATCGCGGTCCCGACCTCGGCCATGCTCACCGCCGACGAGGTGGCGGCGGTGATCGCCGACGCCGCTCCGAGCCTTGTCGTCGCCGCGCCGGAGCTCGCGGGGGCCGTGCCGAACGGCATACCGGTCGTCGGTCCGGACGATGTCGCACGCTGGCGAGCCGACCTGTCCCCCGCCGCGTGGCGCGATAGCAGCGCCGAGGACCCCGCGTTCCTCGTCTACACGTCGGGGACGACGGGGGAGCCCAAGGGCGTGCTGCACGCGCACCGCTCCGCGTGGGGACGGCGGCCGATGTATGCCGGGTGGCTGGGTCTGCGCGCTGGCGACGTGATGCTCCACGCGGGCGCGTTCAACTGGACCTACACATTGGGCGTCGGGCTGACCGATCCGTGGGCCAACGGGGCAACAGCGGTGGTCTACAACGGACCTCGTGATCCGTCTGTGTGGGGGCGGCTGGTGAAACGTTGCGGGGCAACGATCTTCGCGGCGGTTCCCGGGGTCTATCGACAACTGCTGGCCAGCGGGGCACTCGCTCGCGACGACCTGGCGACCCTGCGGCATGGCCTCACGGCCGGCGAGGCGCTCTCCCGCGACCTGTATGCCGCGTGGCAGGACGCGACGGGGCTGCCCCTTTACGAGGCGCTGGGGATGAGCGAGATCTCGACCTACATCTCCTCCGGGCCGCCGGTGCCGACCCGGCCCGGGTCCCCGGGGAAGCCGCAAGCGGGCCGATCCGTCGCAATCCTGCCCACCGATCCGGCCGACGGAGACGAGCCGCTACCGCCGGGCGAGACTGGTCTGCTCGCGGTGCACCGCACCGATCCCGGTCTGCTGCTGCGCTATTGGGGCAAACCAGACGAGGACGCCGAGACCCGTCGGGGCGACTGGTTTGTCGGCGGTGACCTCGCCCATCTCGACGCGGATGGCTTCGTGATCCACCACGGGCGCGCGGACGACGTGATGAATCCCGGCGGCTATCGGGTGTCGCCCCAGGAGGTCGAACATGTCCTCGCTGGGGCGCCCGGCATCGCCGATGTCGGTGTCACCGAGATCGAGGTCCGGCCGGGCGTGCGGGTCGTCGGAGCCTTCGTCGTCGCCGGTCCCGGCGGGTGTGACCCCGAGCAGGTGCGCGAGTATGCCGCACTGCACCTCGCGGCATACAAGGTGCCGCGGGTCGTGCGCGTCGTGGCTGCGCTGCCCCGAACCGCCAACGGCAAGTTGTTGCGTCGCCAACTGACCGCGTGAGGTGCGGGGCAGCTCCCTCGATCACTCGTGGATGGGCGAGTCTCCGTGCTGCTCGTGGGGGCCTGGCTTCGAGAAGTCGGGGGCCGGGATGTCGTGGACACCTTGGGCCAGTCGGGAGTGGTTGCGGCTGTAAAGGAAGTAGACCACCAAGCCGATGAGCATCCAGATGATGAAGCGCACCCAGGTCTCGGCCGGGAGGGTGAGCATGAGATAGAAGGCGGCAGCCGCAGCGACATAGGGCAGCACCGGGTTGAACGGCACTTTGAAGGCACGCTTGAGGTCGGGGCGTCGCTTGCGCAGCACAGGAATGGACAGCGAGACGAGGGTGAACGCGGCCAAGGTGCCGATGTTGACCATCTCTTCGAGTTTGCCGACCGGGGTGAAGGCGGCCACGAGGGCAACCAGGCTGCCGATCGCGACCGTGATCTTGACCGGAGTGCCGGTGCGCGGGTTGGTCGTGCCCAATCCAGCGGGGAGCAACCAGTCACGGCTCATCGCGAACACGACACGGCTGGCTCCGATGAGCAAGGTCATGACAACGGTCGTCAGACCCGCGACGGCGCCGGCCGAGATGAGGGTGGCATAGCCCCCCTTGCCCACCGACTCGAAGGCGGTCGCCAGCGAGGCGGTCGTCGAGATCTTGTCGTAGGGCAGCATTCCGGTGATGACCAGGGTCACCGCGACGTAAAGGATCGTGCAGATGACCAGCGACCCGATGATGCCGATGGGCAGGTCGCGCTGCGGGTTGCGGGCCTCCTCGGCAGTCGTGGCGACGACGTCGAACCCGATGTAGGCGAAGAAGACCAGCGAGGCGCCAGCGAAGATCCCCATGACCCCGAAGGTCGTCGGCGAGATCCCGAAGATGGTCTGCAGCAACGGGGCAGTCCAGACGCTGCCACCGGATGCGGCCGCCGCCTTGGCCGGTGGGATGAACGGGGAGTAGTTAGCCGCGTTGATGAAGCCGATGCCGGCGATGATGACGAACAAGACGACGAAGAGCTTGATGGCGACCAGGACCAGGTTGACCCGCATCGACTCCTTGATCCCGACCGCGACGAGGACCGTCAGGACGAGGACCAGAATCAGCGCCGGCAGGTCAAACGCTGACCCGTAAGACACCGCCTCGGGAATCGTGATGCCCAGCTTGCCGAGGAACACCCCGAGATAAGCCGACCAGCCCTGCGCGACGACGCTGGCCCCCAGGAGCAACTCCAGCAGCAGGTCCCAACCGATGATCCATGCGACGAACTCGCCGAGGGTGGCATAACTGAAGGTGTATGCCGATCCGCTGACCGGGACGGTCGAGGCGAATTCCGCGTAGCACAGGGCCGCGAGGCCACAGGCGACCGCAGCGATGACGAAGCTGATGACGATCGAGGGGCCGGCGACCGTCGCCGCTGCCCGCCCGGTGAGCGTGAAGATCCCGGCACCGATGATGACGCCGATACCGAAGACGGTGAGGTCCAGCGCGCCGAGCCGCTTCTTGAGCTGATACTCGCTCTCGCCGGTCTCGGCAATGGACGCTTCGATCGACTTGGTGCGGAAGATGCTGCCCTGCGACGTGCCAGAGGTCCTAGCCATGGGGAGACTCCGTTCCCGGGGACGACGGTTGTCGGGTGACCAATCGGACGTTACCGGTCAAGGGCGCGAAGCGCACGGCGTACCGGAGTGCCCTGGTCGAGATCCGCGGAAGAGGCCAGGGCCACTGGCCTCAGCGGCAGGGGGCGTGCCAGACTCGCGGGCACCGCCTGTGCCGCGCACCCGACCCACAAGGACGTGCCATGACATCCGCCGTGCCCCCGCTGTCGCTGGAGGACAAGTTCACCGTCGACGAGGGGATCATCCACCTCACGGGGGTGCAGGCCCTGGTCCGGTTGCCGCTCGTGCAACGACGGTTGGACCTGGCGGCCGGGTTGAACACGGCGACGTTCATTTCGGGCTATCCGGGGTCGCCGCTGGGCGGCTACGACCTGGAGTTGCAGCGGCGTCGAGGGTTGCTGGAGGCCCATCACATCGTCCACCAGATGGGGGTCAACGAGGAGCTCGGCGCGACGGCCGTCATGGGCAGCCAACTGGCGATGCAGCTGCCGGGGCCGCGCTATGACGGGGTGCTCGGGCTGTGGTATGGCAAGGCCAATGGGTTTGACCGGGCGATGGATTCACTGCGCCAGGCCAACCTTGCTGGGACGGTCCGCACGGGCGGTGCGCTCGCCCTGGTCGGTGACGACCCGACCGCGAAGTCCTCGCCGACGCCGGGGGCCAGCGAGGTGGCAGCCGCGGCGATCATGATGCCGATGCTCTATCCGGGCGATGTGCAGGAGGTGCTCGACCTCAGCCAGCACGCCGTGGCGTTATCGCGCTCTAGCGGGCTCTGGGTGGCGCTCAAGATGTCCACCACGGTGGCCGACGGATCGGGGTCGGCGGTCGTGTCGCCCGATCGGGTGCAGCCGGTCATGGTCGACATCGAGGTGGACGGGCGACCCTACGTGCATCGGCCGTCCACCCACATGTATGGCGCTCGGGTCATGGAGATGGAGCACTCCATGGTCTACGGCCGGATGCGCGCTGCCTTGGCCTATGCCCGCGCGAACGACGTCAACCGGATCACACTGCGCACCGACGCCGACCGGATCGGGATCATCTCGTCCGGCAAGACCTATTTCGAGATGCGTCAGACGTTGCGGGAGCTCGGGCTGGACGACCGGGAGTTGCAGCGGCTCGGGGTCCGCCTGTTGCAGTTGCGGATGCCCTATCCCTTGGAGGGTCGGATCGTCCGGGAGTTCGCCGCCGGGCTGGCGGAGATCCTCGTCCTGGAAGACAAGCGGCCGTTCGTCGAGCTGTTTGTCAAGGACGAGCTCTATGGGTTGCCCGATCGGCCGCTGGTGCTGGGCAAGCTCGACGAGGACGGCACCTGGCTGGTCCCGATCCATGCTGAGCTCGACACGGTGTCGATCGCGCGGTTGGTCGCCGAGCGGCTGCTCCAGAGGGCGGCTCCCGGCGAATTGGCGGCGCTGGAGGAGCGGCTCGAGCGGATCACCCGGCCCCAGTCGTTGGCGCCGCTGGCGATGTCCCGCACCCCCTACTTCTGCTCCGGGTGCCCGCACAACTCGTCGGTTGCGGGTGTGCCCGCCGGGACGACGGTGGGCGCGGGGACCGGTTGCCACGTGCTGGCGGTCTTCATGCGCCCCGACGAGGTCGGCGACATCCTCGGCATCACGGCGATGGGGAACGAAGGCGCGCAGTGGATCGGCGCCTCGCCGTTCTCCAGCCTCCCGCACTTCCTGCAGAACCTCGGCGACGGCACGTATGCCCACTCCGGCTCGCTGGCCATCCGTGCGTCGGTCGCGGCCGGGGTCAACATCACCTACAAGCTGCTCTACAACGACCACGTGGCGATGACTGGTGCCCAGCCGGCCATCGGCATCTCGGGCGTGCCTGATTTGGTGACGACGCTGCTGGCTGAGGGGGTCCGTCAGGTCATTGTCACGACCGAGGACATGAGCCGGTATGCCGGTGTGAGACTCCCCGACGGTGCTGCGGTGTGGGACCGTTCCCGGCTGGAAGAGGCGGTCGGCGTGTTGTCAGCGGTCGAAGGTGTCACCGTGTTGGTGCACGACCAGGAGTGCGCGACCGAGAAGCGTCGCCGCCGCAAGCGCGGCACCCTGGCGGAGCCCAAGACCCGGATCCTCATCAACGAGGCCGTGTGCGAGGGGTGCGGAGACTGCGGCATACAGTCCAACTGCCTGTCCGTGCACCCGGTCCAGACCGAGCTGGGACGCAAGACCCAGATCCACCAGCCGTCGTGCAATGTCGACTACCGGTGCCTCGACGGCAACTGCCCGTCGTTCGTCAAGGTCGTGCCCGGGACGGCGCCGCGCAAGCGTCGAGGGGCATCGGCGGTGTTGGAGGCCGCCGATCTGCCCGAGCCCAGGTTGGCCGTGCCCGCCGACGAGTTTGGTCTGCGGATTGCCGGGATCGGCGGCACGGGGGTGGTCACGGTCGCGCAGACGTTGGCGACGGCCGCGCTGTTGGACGGGCGGTTCGTTCGCGGTCTCGACCAGACTGGCTTGGCTCAGAAGGGCGGGCCGGTCATCTCCGACCTGCGGATCACGACCACGCAAATGGACCAGGCCAACAAGTTGACCGTGGCCGACTGCGACCTGTTCCTGGCCTGCGACATCCTCGTCGGCGCCCAGCAACACCTGCTGACGGTGACCGATGCGGAGCGCACCATCGCGGTGACCTCGACGGCTGCGGTGCCCACCGGGCAGATGGTCGTCGACACCCAGTTGGCCTTCCCGGACGTCGATGTCCTGCTCAGCCGGATCGATGCGTCGACCCGTTCCGAGCTCAACGTGGCGCTCGATGCGCCGGGGATCGCCGAGCGGCTGTTCGGCACCGATCAGGTCGCCAACCTCTTGCTGGTGGGGGCGGCATACCAGGCGGGTGCCTTGCCGTTGCGGGCGGAGTCCATCGAAGCGGCGATTACCCTCAACGGGGTCGCCGTCGAGACCAACCTGCAGGCGTTCCGCCGCGGGCGGCAGGCGGTGGCCGATCGGGCGGCGCTCGACGACCTGGTCGGGACTTCGCGCCAGCCCGCGGGCGCGAGGGACGCGGCCGCCTTGGGCACGGGCCCTGCTTCGGGGGCGGGCTCTGCTTCGGGGGCGGGCTCTGCTTCGGGGGCGGGCGCCGGCTCGCGGCCGGGGATCGTGCTGCCGCGGGATTTGCGGGCAATCACGGATCTCGTTCGGGCAGAGCCGGGTTCGGAGCTCGCGCGGATGGTCGCCGTGCGGGTGCCAATGCTCGTGGACTATCAGGACGCGGCATACGCCCGCCGGTATGCCGTGCGGCTGGAATCCGTGCGCGCGGCGGAAGCGGCGCGGGTGCCGGGTCGGAGTGAGCTGGCCGAGGCTGTGGCGTTCTCGCTGTTCAAGCTCATGGCCTACAAGGACGAGTACGAAGTCGCCCGGCTGCATCGGGATCCCGCGTTCCAGGCCGACCTGGCTGAGCGGTTCGGTGACGACGCGGCATACTCCGTCATGCTCCTGCCACCCGTGCTCAAGGTGATGGGGCTCAAACGCAAGGTTGGGCTGTCGCGGCCGGTGGCAAAGGTGGCCTTCGGGGCGCTGGCGTCGATGAAACGGCTGCGGCAGAGTCGATTTGATCCGTTCGGGCGCGACCACGTGCGCGTCGTGGAACGGGCGCTCGTGGTGGAGTATGAGGCGCTCGTCGATGAGATCGTCCAGCGGCTCAGTGCAGACAACCATGCGGTGGCCGTCGAGCTGGCGGCGCTGCCGGACCTGGTGCGTGGGTACGACGAGGTCAAGCTGCGCAACGTCGACCGCTATCGCGAGCAGGTCGCGCGGCTGCGGGCGCAGCTCACCGACGGCCGGTTGGTGGTGGCGCGGATCGAGGTCGACGGGGCGACCGAGGCGCGTCGGGATGCCGACGCGGCCGCCGATCCGTCGCCGCGTCCGATGCGACGTCGCCAGTCGATGCACGACAACCTCGAACGCGATGTCGCGAGCGAGGGTCGGATCGAGCCCAGCACGGCGGCCCTCATGGAGGGGGTGGCGCCTGCCGGGACGAGCGGCCGTGGTCTGCCCGAACGTCGGACACGGACCGGCGTGCACGACGAGGGCACGGCCGAGGGCGACACCGTCAACCTGCCCGGGTGATCGGGGGCTTTCGGAGCTCGACCGGCCCGAGGTCGTCGGCGGGTGTGAGGATTTCGGGGGCCTCCCGGGCCACCCGGGGTCGAAATTGTCGGCGGGTGTGAGGATTTCGGGGGCCTCCCGGGCCACCCGGGGTCGAAATTGTCGGCGGGTGTGAGGATTTCGGTGAAGGTCAGGGGAGCAGGGCGGCGGCCAGGGTGGCGCCGAGGTTCCAGCAGGCGTCCAGGTCGTCCGAAGACGGCGGTCCGAGCGCGACGACGTCATCGGCCGCCTTGCGCCACTGCAATCCGCCGGTGATCGCGTGCACCGATCGCGCTGCTCCGGTCGTGTCCAGGTTGCCATGCACATACAGCCCGTATGCCGTGCCACCCGTCGCATGCAAACACGGGTAGTAGATCTGGTCGAAGAAGTGCTTGAGCGCCCCCGACATGTAGCCGATATTCGCCGGCGTACCCAGCACCACGGCCCCAGCTCCCAGCACGTCGCTCGCTGTTGCTGCCAGCGCGGGCCGGACCACCCCGTCGACGCGCTCGAGGCCTTCCGCCCGGGTCCCGGCCAGGACCGCATCGAGCATTGCCTCCAAGGCAGGCGAGGTCGTGTGGTGCACGACGAGGAGACTCCCGGGACGCGCTGGCTGGCTCACGGCTTCACCGTATGCCGCCAAGGTCAACCGGACTGCCAACGGTGATCCCGTGGCGACTCGCCGCACCCGCCGCCAACTCGATGACCGCCACGGCTGGCCGGTCCGGCGGGTTCCGGAACACCGTCGGATAGGTCGACGGGGCCACGTCATGTTCCAGATGCGCCACCGTGCTATCGGCGCCGACCCACAGGATGTCGATGGCGAACCGCATGTCCTTCATCCACATGCCCTGGACCTTGGGGCTGCCGAGCCGGAACAGCATCCCTTCGTCCTCAGCCAGACCCTCGACGACCGACAGGCCGCGGGACTGATCTGCGGCAGTCGGGGTGTCGCGCAGCCGGAACGTGGCGCCGCCGATCCGAGCCGTGACCAGGCCATCGACCGCTGCGTCGGCCGACGTCCCTCGCGACAGCGAGGATGCCGACGGTGCGGGCGTCGTGCCATCCCCAGCTCCAGACCCAGCCGCGGACGAGCACCCGCCGGCCAGGAGGAGCGCACCCAGCACCATCACGCCAGGTCGCCGTCCGATGTGGCCCACGCCCGCATGGTATGCCGCCGGCCCCCCGTCTGCGGGGGGCGCGGCTGGAGTGCGCCGACCGACCGCTCACTCAGGCGGACGGCATACGGGACGGGTGGTTTGCCGCCTGCGGGAGGTATGCCGTCGCGCTCAGCGGCTGGCCGCCCGGCGTCGTCGTCCACCGCCTTGTTCGCTCATCCGAGCAGGCGACATCGAACCGGCGCGAGCAGCACCGGACCGTTGTCCCACCGCGGGGGTTGCCGCTCGACGCGCTCCGCGTGCAGCCGGGGTGGAGGGTCCAGCTACGGGGGCGCCGGTCCGAGCGGCACCCTGCGGGCGGCGCCCGGGGCGGGCCGGTTGTTGCCGTCGTGCCGGTGCCGTCGCGGTCTCGGCGGGCCGCGCGCTCACCGGAGTCAACCGACGCTCGCCGGGCACGAGATGGCGCAACATCGGGTGGCCGACACCCACCGAGGTGGTCGTCGGACGGATGCCGGCCGCCCTGACCAGCGCGCGAACCTCGGCGGCCTGCTCGCGCTCCATCAGCGTGATGACCGTGCCCTTCGCTCCCGCCCGTGCAGTGCGGCCGGAGCGGTGGACATAGGCCTTGAACTCGCTCGGCGGGTCGGCATGGATGACCAACTCGACGTCGTCGACATGAATGCCGCGGGCGGCGATGTCGGTCGCCACGAGGGTGCTGGCCGCGCCGGAGTGGAAGGCCGCGAGATTGCGGGTGCGGGCGTTCTGAGCGAGGTTGCCGTGCAACTCGACGGACGAGACACCCATCGAGTTGAGCTTGCTGGCCAAGGTCTTGGCCCGGTGTTTGGTGCGGGTGAAGACGACCGACCGACGAGCCCCGCTCGTCAGGTCAACGAGGACCGGCATCCGCTGGTCGGCTTCGACTTGCAAGACGTGATGCTCGACGTCGTCGGCCGAAGCCTGCGGCGAATCGGCTTCGTGCGTCACGGGATTGCGCAGGTGGCGTTTGACGATCACCGCGACGGCAGCATCGAGCGTCGCCGAGAAAAGCAGCCGCTGCCCGTTGGTGGGGGTGAGCTCGAGCAACCGCCGGACCGCGGGGAGAAAGCCCAGGTCGGACATGTGGTCGGCCTCGTCGAGCACCGTGATCTCGACCCGGTCGAGCCGACACTCGCCTTGACCGATGAGGTCCTCCAGGCGCCCCGGGCACGCGATGACGATGTCGACCCCGGCGCGCAGGGCCCGCACTTGCGGCGCCTGGCCCACGCCGCCGAAGACGGTCAGCGACGTGAGCCCGGCGGCGCGAGCCAACGGCGCCAGCGCCGTGTCGACCTGGGCGGCCAACTCGCGGGTGGGAACGATGACCAGCGCCCGGGGCGAGCGAGCGGACCTAACCGGACGAGCCGAGCGGGCGCCCGAGGTCGCCGAGGCGCCCGAAGTCGCCGAGGCGCCCGAGGTAGCCGAGGTGAGCCGGGCAACGATCGGCAGGAGGAAGGCATAGGTCTTGCCAGACCCGGTGCGACCACGACCCAGCAGGTCGCGTCCCGCCAACGAGTCGGGCAACGTGGCGGCTTGGATGGGTGTCGGGGCGACGATGTCGACCCGGGCCAGCGCGTCCGCCAGGTTCGCGGGCACACCAAGATCTGCAAAAGCATTGTGAAACAAGGGAAAATCTCCGTCATTGAAGGTGGGACCGTCTCGCCGGCGCACGTCGACTCGCGGATCGCTCCACGAGCGGTGCGGCTCAGATCGCTACAACGTCACCAGGCAACCCGAAGCGAGACTGGCCGGGCTGCTGGCTCCACGGTACGGCATACCTGCTCGAACCCATGCATCACGGCGGTGAGGCGCGCAGCGAAGACCCGGGCCTGCTGGTCGGGGTGGAGGGCCCTGACCAGCTGGCCCGTGGGGGCGTCCGGCTCTGCTCAGGCGCCAGCGTCGGTGCGCTGGGCCTCGGTGAAGGCGAGCTTCTGCCGGGCTACAGCGGGGCTGGCTCCGGCCGATCGAGCCGCCCGCATCGCCGAGATGTTGCCGGATGCGGCAGCCATCGCCGACCCCACCCGGTGCCGGTCGTAAGTGAGCGACCGGTCGCTTGAGACCCCGAGCTGGGCGCCGACCTCGATGGCGTCCTGGTCGGCCCCCATGTAGAGGAACTCCCAGGAGTAGACCTTGGTCTGCTGCTCGATGAGCGCCCGGATCGACCCGAATCCCCATTCGTGCGAGGCGTTTTCGTGACCATCGGTCATGACGCCGACGATGACGGTGCCGGGACGAGCGTCTTCATTCAAAGCGGCGAGGCGCTCGCCGGCCGTCGTCACCAAACGGCCGATCGAGTCGAGCAGGGCCGTCGTGCCGCGGGGGATGAGCCGCAAGGGCGGCACCTCGGCGACGGGGCGGGCGGCATACACCTCCTCGTAGTCGGTGTCGAACTGGGCGAGGGTGACCTCGCAGCGGCCGGGCGCGGTCCGCTGTTCGGCGATGAACGCGTCGAAGCCGGCTTCGGTCTCGGGCTTGATGGAGGCCATCGAGCCGGAGCGGTCGAGGAGGAAGTAGAGGTGGGTGAGGTTCGGATCGGTCATCGAGACTCCTTGTGGGTCAACGACATCACTGTCGATCAGTGTGATTCGGGGCGCCGCGCGCGGAAACGCAGCGGCGGACGCTCGTCGTCCGGGGTGGGCGGGGACACCTTGTGGCGCCCCTCTTCGAGGTCGTAGCGCGCGCGCTCCACGCCCGTGCGGGTCACCCGGTCGCCTTCCCGGTATGCCGCGAGCAGGCTCGTGCGCGCAAGGCGCGGCCCGACGGCGTTCTCGGTGAGGCCGGCGAGGGTGGCGGTCGCACGGATCGTCGACCCCTCGGTGAGCACCGCGGCCGCCATTGCCTCGTCGAGGGCTTCGGTGACCTTGAGCTGGGCCTCCCGCAAGTGCGGAAGCGCCTGCTCGGGGTCGCCGGGGTCGACGGTCGTCAACGCCTCTTGGGCGGCGGCGATCGCTGCGGCGAGTGATTCTGCTGCGGTGCTCATGCAATCCAGTATGCCGCACTAACTGCGGCACCGCAAGAGGATTCAAGGCGCTGAGCCCCTCGTGGCTACGGCGAATGCTGCGGCGAATGCTGCCGTCACGGTGCAGCCACGCTGCGGTGCCGATGCGGTCAACGCTGTGGGAGTACAGGAACCACGTTCACGCTCGCGTTCTGACCGACGGTGACGAGGAGGTGTTCGGCGCCGCCCCAGTCGGCGGCCAGCACGGCTGCGATGACCTCGTCCGGGGTGGTTGCGGCAGGGGGGCGAGCCTCGAGACCGGGATCGGAATGGGTGATTGCGTCGGTGCGCTCCCAGGCAGCGACTGAAACCCCGAGGGCGTCGGCCAGCGCTGTGGCGACGTCGCCCAGGTCCCCGTGCCCGACGAGGATCACGGTCGCCAGGCGCCGCCGCGTGGCCCCCGCATCGACAGGCCCGGCCTTCGCGGTCGGCTGCATCGGAACCTCCGAGGAGGTGGGGTCAGCGTCCGGGGGTTGGGCGGCATACCGGGCGCGCGCGTCGGCCCGCCACACGGCGACGTGGTAACCCGACACGAGCCCGGTCGCGACGAGCAGCCCGAGCGGGCCGCGGATCCCGCCCAGCAGGCTCACCCCCGAACTGCCGCCGAGGACCGACTCAAGCACCCGGGTGAGAGCGACGATGGCCGCGACGACCCCGACCAGGCCGGCGCATCCGAACACGAGGATGAGGTAGGTGCGGCGTCGGGCCTCGGACCCGAGGTCGCTCGGCCGCTCCGCCTGAGGTTGCCGCGGGCGCCAGGTCAGCCACCAGGTCGGCGCGCCGACGGCCAGCGCACTCACCCCGGTGCACGCCAAACCTCCGAGGCTCTCACCTAGCTCCGGGGCCGGAATCCCCAGGCCCGCGCTGACCAGGGTGCCGATGCCGATCGCTAGCGCTACCAAGGAGAGTGCGCTGACGAGCAGGCGGGCGGCATCGCGCACCCCCGGTGAGCGAGTCGACACGACCCGATGGTGGTAGGCCCAGATCGCCGCCCCGACGGTGCCCGTGGCGAGGGCGGACGGGAGTTGGTCGAGCATCGAGGGCACCCCGCCCGCGAGCCCCACGGCGGCTTGCAGCACGGCATACAGTGCGGTCGCCGTCCCGCCCAGTGCGAGCGCGACGGCGAGCGCGACGCCGATGACGACGGTGAGCGCTTCGGCGGCAGGGGTGCGCAGATTTCTCCCTCCGCGCCGCACCCAGTGCAGCCACCACACAAGGGTGCCGCCGGCCGCCCAGACCAGTGACCCCAGCATCGGCTGCCACCCGGGGTGGGCGAGATAGGCGCGATCCCCAAACGGGTGAGTCACCCACTCGCCCAGCGCGCTCAGCGCCCCGATCGCCCCGATCGCACCGAGGATCAGCCCGTATGCCGCGCCCGCTGCGGTCGCGAGGTTGCTCAGCCGAGTGGGGCTCTTGACGGGATGGCGGGCCATCCATCGGTGCCAGGCCCAGATGCCGAGCCAGACCAGTCCGGCGGCCGCCGAATCTGGGTGCCATCGGCCGTGGACGAGGTCGGCCAGGGCAGACAAGACGCCGACGCTGCCGGCGATCAGGGCGATGGTCGAGAGCAGGGCGACGTAAAGCCCCCACGCCGCGGAAGACCGCTCCCGAGGTGTGTCGACCCGGCGCCAGAAGATCCACCACAACCCGACCGCCGCCGGCCCGGCGATGAGGAAGGCGGCGAGTGACTCGGCCAAGGCGCTGGTGATGTCGGCCTCGATCGCAGGGTCGAGGTCGGGGTCGAGGTCGGCGGAGATCCGGCCGAGTGCGCTGGTCAGCCCGGTCACCGCGACGACAACAAGGATTCCGAGGAGCCCGAGGACGACGATGCGGCGGGCTGATCCGGATGCCGTTCCTGGGCTGGCCGTGGGTCGCCGGACCACGGCGAGGACGAGAGCCGCAATGGTTCCTGCCAGGACCAGAACGATGAGCGAGACCACCATGGTGCCCCTCCCAGCCTCAGCAGCAGCGTTCGCGGCCCCGCGAGTCAGGGCGCGAGCCTGCTCTTCCATCATCCATCGTCGGGCGGTCCGGGAGGCCGGCACGCTTAGATGAGGTTGGTGACGCTTGGATGACTGTCTAGCCTCATCCAACCGCCACGAACCTCATCCAGGCGGCTGGACCGACGGCCCGAACCCACCTTTGCGCCCCGCAACGCACGACGCCCCGGTATGCCGCGCGGGCGGCATACCGGGGCATCGGTGGTGAGCGTCAGCGGTGTGAGGGTTCAGCGGTGTGACGCGTCAGCTGTGGGACGCGTCCTGCGGGCCCGAGGCGGTGGAGCCGTAGGGCGGCGGGGGAGGCGTGGTCGACCACGGGGCTGGGGCGGGAGACTGGGCGGGAGGCGTAGAGGTCGGCGCCAGGGTGTGCGTGCTGCAGCGGCTGCGGTTGGCCAGGAAGAAGCCGCCCGCGACGCTGAGGCCGACGAGCCAGAGCCAGCCGGCGCCGCCGTCCCAGAACGAGCCCGGGAAGATCATCAGGGCGGTGACAACGAGGAGTGCGATCGAGCCGCCGTGACCGCCGCGGAGAGCACGCTCGAGGCGGATCTCGCCGCGCCGGTTGGGAAGGAGCAGGACGGCGAGCAGGTAGAGCGCAAGGATCGGGGTGAACCAGCCCAGGACGAAGGTGGTCACCCGCACGATGCTGGGGGAGATACCCATGCGCTCGGCGAGGCCTGCGCAGACACCGGCGACCATCCGGTTGTCCGAGCGGGTGAGCGGGCTGCGGCGAAGCGTGGCGAAGAAGCTGTCCATCTGAGGTCC
>JBGAQN010000109.1:0-4648 GCA_044220725.1 Dermatophilaceae bacterium | reverse complement strand
CTGCCCCGTTTGACCCGACTGCCCCGTTTGACCTGTCTGACCCGTCTGCCCCGGCTGACCTGTCTGACCCGAGCACACGAGCCCAGCACCGGTGGCAGTTACACCGTTTTCCTGGCAGAAACATCCGCCAGGAAAACGGTATAAGTGCCACCACAGGGAAACGCGGACAGGGCGGGCGAACGGACAGGCCGGGCGGCGGGGCGGGTGCAGGCACCCGGCGGCGGCAGCTCACTTCGGGAGGTGAGCACCCGGCATACTGTGGAGCTGTCCTCCACGAGAGAAAGCCAGCCATGACCACCGCCCCCCACTCCAGCGCCGACTACATCGACCTGGAGCACCGCTACGCGGCCCACAACTACTCCCCCCTGGACGTCGTCATCGCGCGCGGCGAAGGCGCCTGGGTCGAGGACGTCGAAGGCAAGCGGTATTTCGACGCGCTGGCTGGCTACTCGGCGCTGAACTTCGGGCACTCCAACCCGCGCCTGGTCGCAGTCGCCGAGCGCCAACTGCGCACCCTCACCCTCACCAGTCGGGCGTTCCATTCCGACCAACTCGGGCCGTTCGCCCGCGATCTGGCCGCCCTCACCGGCAAGGACATGATCCTGCCGATGAACTCCGGTGCCGAAGCCGTCGAGACCGCCATCAAGGTGACCCGGCGCTGGGGCAAGCGAGCCAAGGGCCTCCCCGAGGACTGGGGAACCATCATCGTCATGGGCGGCAACTTCCACGGCCGCACGACGACCATCGTGTCGTTCTCGACCGACAAGACTGCTCGCGAGGACTTCGGCCCCTACACCCCGGGCTTCCTCGTCGTCCCCTACGGCGACATCCACGCCCTGCGTGCCGCGATCAACGACGAGACGATCGGCGTCCTCCTTGAGCCGATCCAGGGCGAGGGCGGCGTCGTCATCCCGCCGGCCGGGTTCCTCCAGGACGTCCGCGCCCTGTGCACCGAGCGCAACATCCTCATGATCGCCGACGAAATCCAGTCGGGCCTGGCCCGCACGGGCCGCACCTTCGCCTGCGACCACGAGGACGTCGTCCCCGACATCTACATCATGGGTAAGGCCCTCGGCGGCGGCATCGTCCCCCTCTCGGCCATCGCCGCCGACACCGATGTCCTGGACGTCATCACCCCCGGCTCACACGGCTCGACGTTCGGCGGCAACCCCTTCGCCACTGCGATCGGCCGCGAGGTCGTCGCCATGCTCGCGTCTGGCGAGTTCCAGGAGCGGGCGCGCCTGCTCGGTGATGTCCTTGCCGACGAGCTCGCCGCTCTCAACCACTCCGGGATCGTCGAGGTCCGCCAGCGCGGGCTCTGGGCGGGCATCGACGTGGACCCCGGCCTGATGTCGGGCAAGGAGCTCTGCCACCGGATGGCTGATCGCGGCGTGCTGGCCAAGGACACCCACGGCTCGACGATCCGACTCGCGCCGCCGCTGGCGGCGTCCGAGGCCGACATCCGCTCCCTCGTCGCGGTCATCGCGGACTCCCTCAACGCCTGACCTGCGCCGACTCGGTATGCCGCACCGTCGGCTCTCCGTTCGCCCTCTTCTCCCTCACGCCCGCGGTCGCCGCGCTGGATCACCCTGCGCCGACTCGGTATGCCGCATGGACGGCCGGGCGGCATACGCGTATGCGGCATACGCGTATGCCGCGTCGCGGCATACCGAAACCGCCACCTCAGTTGGCATTCACCAGGCGCAGCGCGACGTGCGGACAGGCCGACACGGCAGCCTTGGCCAGCCGCAGCAGCTCGGGCGGCACTTCACCCTCGACGATGGGAAAACCCCACTCGTCCAAGCGAATTCGCTCAGGCAACAGCTCGGCGCATAACCCCCGAGCCGCGCACGAGGGCCAATCGACCCGAATCGTCCGGTTCATCGCCCGCACCGCCCCGCCAGGTGCATGCCGACCTCATCGGCGAAGGCGTTGAGCATCGATCGCACCAATCTCGCCGTGCCGTCGGGGTGAGCGCATGCCCCCCGGCCATCCACGAGCCCGCAGAGTTCGACGACGCGTTCCACGGATGCCTCGGGATCGCCGTCCGCAAGGCGGCGCACGTGGCTGGCCAGAGCCGGCAACCCATTGCGGCACGGGCCGCATCGTTGCGCCGACTGGCTCGCGAGGTAGTCCACGATCTCCCAGGTGAACTCGATCGGGCACTGTCCGTTCGGCAGCGGCAGGACCACCCCGGCACCCAGCGTGAGGCCCTGCTGCTGCAGGTCAACCCGGCTCACCCGCGCGCCCGCGAGCACCCCGGCGCCCGCCCAGGTGCCATGGAAGCCGCCGAGCAAAACTGGTCCGTCAACCGCAGGTCCCAGGACCTCGGCCCAGCGGGCTCCGTATGCCGCCTCGACCACGACGGCCGAATCCGCATCGCTCGGGTGGGGCAGGGTCAGCAGGGTGGTGCCGGGCTCGGTAGGGGTGCCGTGGGCGGCATACCCGGACGGGCCCAAGCGGACCGCTGCGGCGACCTGCGCCCACGTCTCGGCATTGGCCAGCACCGTTGGGCGACCACCGAGTCCAGCGAGAGCTTCGGGTTGCCAGGCAGTCACAGGCAGATTGGGTCGGCCGGACAGTAGCTCGAGGACAGCTTGTGCTTGCCCGGAGACGAAACCGGGGGCAGCCTGATGGATGTGCCATGGCGCGGCCCGGCGCCAGCGCCGGGACCGACCTGGATCGCGCTCCTGCAGGGCAGCGGCAACGGCGGCGCCCACCGCCGGGCGCTCGTGGGCTGTGACGATGTGGATAGCGTCGGCCCGCAGTGCCCGGGCCACCAACTCGGCGCCATCGAGGATCTGATGAGGGGCCAGCAGGGCCAGTGCGGTGTCCTTGGACGAAGCGGGCTCACCCTCGGCGAGGTTGACCACGACGACCGGCCGGCGCCGACTCTCGCGCGCGGCTGCCAACTTGGTGGCGAACGGGAAGCCCGCTCCGCCTCGCCCGCTGACCGCCGCGGCGCTGACCGAGGCCAGGATCGACTCCAGGTCGGGCGAGTGAAGCGCTCCGAAGCGCTCGCGGTGGGCCGCGAGCGACGGTCCGTCTCCCACACCGGACAACAGGACTGGACCCGGGCTGGCCACCACAGCTCGGGGGGCTTGCCGACGGATGTTGGGAGGGATGGGAACCCGAGTCGTCGCGCTCGCCGCGATGTCTTCGGGCGATTGCGTGCAGGCGCCCTGATCGTGCAGACCGGCTGCGAGCGCGGGCCCGATCATGAGCGCGACAGGGCCAAGCGGCGGCCCATGGTTCGGACGAACACGGCCCCGAGCATCGCAAGGGCGCAGCCGATGACGACCCATCGGGCCCACGGGGCGGTCACGTCGGTGCCGATTCCGAGGGTGTGGACGACCGACACGACCCAGCTCGGATAGGCAAGGAGGTGGACGCGCCGCCAGGCCGGCTCGGAGAGGCGTTGGCGCATCGCGCTGGTGAGGGTGACGGCCAGAAGCAGATCCAGACTCAGCGCACCGAGACCCAAGTAGATCGGCCGGTAGAGCCCACCGATGGGCACGAGCGCGTCGAACCACCGGATGTCGACGTAGTCATCCAGGACGGCGGTGCTGACATGGGCGATGACCAGCAGCAACGACAGCAGCGCCAGGCTCCGGTGCAGGCCTTGGGTGACGAATGCCGGCACGAGTCGGCCGGGCCGACGTCGCCCGCTGGACACCGCCCCCATGACCAGGACGAGGGTGTAGAGGACGAGCAGCACCACCCCGGTCCCTCGGTTGGCGAACCAGAGGAGGGGTCCGGTCGGCACCGACAGCGGCCAGGTCATCACAGGCTCTCCTCATGATCGGTGGGCCACGCCGGGGTTCGGCAGATCGACCCGTCAACAGCGAGCAAACGGGCGGCAACTCCGTGGTCGGCCAGCCACTCGGGGGCTTGGCTCCCGACGACCAACGCGGCCGTCGTAGCGGTGTTCGCATCGGCGGCACAGGCCCCGTATGCCGTGACCGCCAGCCACGGGCCGCCCGCCGGCCGGCCGGTGCGGGGGTCCACCACGTGATGCCACGCCGATCCGGCCCGCACCCAACGACGCGCGGTGACCGAAGACGTCGCCAAGCCACCCGCGGATAGCGGCACCCGGCATACCCCTGGTCCTCGGGCAGCGAGCGTCGGAACGTCAGGCGCCACGTCCACTTCCCAGCGCACTTCGGCGCCCTCGGGCGCGTGTGCGCGCACGTCGCCACCGACGCTGACGATGGCGGCCACGCCGAGACGTTCGACAACGGTGAGGGCGGCCAGGTCGGCGGCAAACGCCTTCCCCGTCGCGCCTAGGTCGAGGGCGACGCCGACGGGAACCTTGAGGCGGGATCCGTCGATCTCGATGTCACCCCATGAGTTCGCGGTTGGCGCGTCAGGCATCGCGTCGGCGGCTGTTGAGCCCGTCATCTGGCTGAAAGGGCGGTCGTAGCCGCCAGCCACCATGAACTCTCCGAGGGTGGGATCGACCGCACCGCCGCTGGATTGGGCCGCTCGGATGGCTACCTGGACCGCACCGATCAGAACTCGGCCGACCGTGACCCACTGTCCAGCAGCCTGGTTGGCGCGCACGAGATCGCTGTCAGCCCGGAACCTACTACAGGCAAGGTCAACCTCGGTCAGCACCGACTCGGCGAGACGAACGGCCTCCGGAGTC
>JBGAQN010000108.1:0-4735 GCA_044220725.1 Dermatophilaceae bacterium | reverse complement strand
GACGTCTTCGGCGACCGCGGGCCAGGCGGGCAGACCGAAGCGCCCGGAGACTTCGCCCTCGTGGCAGCAGGCCTTGCCGTCCGCGAGGTGCGGGTCTTGGGCGTGCTGGGAGATCACTCCGCCGAAAGGCTTGAGGTAGTCCAGCGCCCGGCGCATCAGCCGCGCGTCGTGGACGCACCGACCGTCGTCGGAGAACACCCGCACCTGGGCACGAGACCGGGCCATCAGGCCGAGTTCAGCCAGTTCGGCGCCTTCCAGGCCCTTGGAGACGGCGCCGATCGGTTGCACGTCGACCAGCCCGGCCGCTCGGCCCAGGTCGAGCACCCGCTCGGCGGCCTCGGCGGTGTCGGTCACCGGAGAGGTGTTGGCCATCGCCAGGACTGCGGTGTAGCCGCCAGCAGCCGCGGCGGCCGACCCGCTGGCCACCGTTTCGGCGTCCTCGCGGCCCGGCTCGCGCAGGTGGGTGTGCAGGTCGACCAGACCCGGAAGCAGGACCAGTCCGTCGGCGTCCACGACGGTGAGGCGATGACCGTCCCGCTCCAGTGACGAGCCGGACGAGCCGGACGAGCCGATTGACCCGATCCGGGCGATCACCCCATCGCGGACCAGGATGTCAGCAGCCTTGTCTCCCAGGACTTTTGCGCCCTTGAGCAGCAGGTCGGTCATGCTGCTGCCTCGGTTTCGCCGGCCAACAGGTGATAGAGGACTGCCATCCGGACCGCGACTCCGGCGGACACCTGGTCCAAGATCGCCGAGCTCGTCGCGTCGGCTGCCTCGGCCGAGATCTCCAATCCGCGGTTCATCGGCCCGGGGTGCAGGATCGGTAGGTCAGGGGTGGCGGCATACAGGCGGGCCAGTCGCTCCCGCGTCAGCCCGTAGCCCGCGGTGTATTCGCGTTCGGTCGGGAAGAATCCCCCGCTCATCCGTTCCCGCTGGACCCGAAGCATCATGACGGCGTCGGGACGATCGCCGGGCGACGCGGCATACAGGGTCTGGTCGAGGTCCCAACTCGTCGCGAAGCCGTCGCGCGCGGACCACTCACCGATGCCGCTGGGCATGAGGGTCGGCGGTGCGACGACGGTGACCCGCGCGCCGAGGCGACTCAGGGTGATGACGTTGGAGCGGAACACCCGCGAGTGGGCAAGGTCGCCGACGATGACGACGTGGCGACCGTCGAGCGAACCCAGCCGTTGGCGCAGGGTGTAGGCGTCCAAGAGGGCCTGGGTCGGGTGCTCATGGGTGCCGTCGCCGGCGTTGATGACGCTGGCGTCGACCCACTGGGCGACCTGATGGCAGGCGCCCGAGGCGCTGTGCCGGATGACCAGCGCATCGACGGCCATGGCGCAGATCGTCTTGACCGTGTCGCGCAATGACTCGCCCTTGGACGTCGAGGACCCCTTGCCGGTGATGTTGATCGTGTCGGCCGACATCCACTTGCCGGCGATCTCGAACGACGATCGCGTGCGGGTGGAGTCCTCGAAGAACAGATTGATGACGGTGCGGCCCCGCAGGGTCGGGATCTTCTTGACTTCCCGGCGTTGGATGTCGTGCATCGAGGCGGCCGTGTCGAGGATCGCCTCGACCTCGGCACGGGACAGATCGGCCGAGGACAGCAGGTGTTTGCGGGTCATCGTTCACCTCCGCTGATGCGCACTTCGTCCGGGCCGCCGTCGCTTTCAGCGAGCACGACATGGACGCGTTCGGCCGAGCTCGTCGGTAGGTTCTTGCCGACGTGGTCGGCGCGGATCGGCAGTTCGCGATGTCCCCGGTCGACGAGGACCGCCAGCCGGACGGCCCGAGGTCGGCCGAGTTCGGTGAGGGCCTCTAGCGCCGCGCGGATCGTCCGCCCGGAATAGAGGACGTCGTCGACGAGGACGACAACCTTGCCGTCCACCCCCGAAGCGGGGATCTTCGTCGGGGTGACGGTGCGGGTGGGCTGGCGGCGCAGGTCGTCGCGGTGCATCGTCACATCGAGCGAGCCGACCGGGACGCTGACTCCTTCGACCTCTGCAATGACTGCGGCAAGGCGACGGGCCAGGGGAACCCCGCGGGACGGGATGCCGAGCAGGACAAGGTCGTCCGGGCCCTTGTTACGTTCGAGGATCTCGTGGGCTACTCGGCGCAAGGCCCGGGAAACGTCACCGGAGCTCATGACGACACGGGCGCTTGGGGGTGTCGGCGAGGGGGTCTGGTCTGACGCCACCTTGCGGACCTCCTTCCCCGCCTCACTGGACGGTGGTTAAAGGACGTCGGGTTCTCGCGGGCAACCCTACCCCCGGCCGGTGGTCACCTCGGGGCCGGGTCCGCATGCCGGTCGCCGCGAGTCCACCGCCGACGGTGACGGTGCGGGACCCATAGCCCGGGACAGCACGCTGACGACAAACTAGGGTCGCACTCGGGAAGGAGGCGGCATCGATGCAGGCACGCCAGGTCCGGCCGCTGGACGCGGCATACCTCGCCCTGGACGGGCCCCGCACGGTCGGCCACGTCTGCCTCATTCTGCCGCTGGACGGCCCGATCACTCTTGCCCAGCTGCGCGACCAGATCGATGAACGGGTCGGCCGGCTGCCCGAGCTTCGCCAGAAGCTGGTCCAGGGCGCCAACGCACTCGACCGGCCCTGGTGGGTCGATGACGCCTCCTTCGACACCGATCAGCACGTCGAGGAATTCCACGTAGGTCGACGCGAGCTCACCGATCTCGTCGCCGAGTTGGCGATGGAGACACTCCCGCGCCATCGCCCGTTGTGGCAGGTGCATCTGCTGCGGGAAGGCCGACGTACCTATGTCATGACCAAGGTCCACCACGCGATCGCTGACGGAGCACGCTATCGGGACATCCTGCACGCCTTCTTCGGGACGGCCGAGGACACCGCGGATGCCTGGGCACCCGAGCGGACGCCCGGATCCTGGGACCTGGCCGCGCGCGGGGTCCTCGGGGCCGCGCGATGGGCATGGAGCTCCGTGTATGCCGCTGCGCGAACCGTTGCGGCCCAACCCGACTCCCTCGGTGCCGCGCTCAACTCGATCGGGGTCCATCCGGCACCGGCCACGCCGTTCAACCGGACGGTCAGTGCTCGTCGGGTGTGGGCGTTCCGCACCTGGGGGTTGGCGGCCAGCAAGCCAACCCGGGCACATTTCGGGGTGACCGTCAACGACGTCGTTCACGCGGTTGCTGCCGCCGGGCTGCGGGAATGGCTGCTGGAGCAGGGGGCGCTGCCAAGCACGCCCTTGGTCGCCCTGGTCCCTATGTCCGTGCGCCACCTGACCACCGACCCTTCCGGAGCCAATCGGTTGGCGTTGAGTCTGTGCCGCATCCCCACGGACATCGATGATCCGGTCGAACGGATCTTCTCGGCCCGAGAAGACATGAACGAGGCCAAACAGCGCCCGGTGCTCGGAGAAGGATCTTTGGGCGTCATCACCCGGGTGCTCGGACCGACGTTGGAACCGGCCAGCTGGTTGGCCTCAACGGTCAAGCTTCTGGACTCGGTGCGCCTGCCGTTCAACACGATCATCTCGAACGTTCCGATGGGTCAGGACCTGTTCGTCATCGGGGGGCGGCGCGTGACGGCCGTTTACCCGTTCGCTCCGTTGGGGGACGGGATGGGAGTGAGCATCACCATCCAGGGCTATCAGGGGCGGCTTGACGTCGGCATCAGCGCCTGCGCCGAACTCGTGCCCGACGTCGAGCATCTCATGGACCTCATGACGGCGGAATACGCACACGTGTGCACGTTGGCCGGATGAGATCGCCGGGCCAGGCTTGACCCTGACACGATGTCAGCCTGTAGACCAGATCCATCATGATCACCATCGGAGAGTTCGCCCGGCTCGGACAGGTCTCGGTCCGCATGCTTCGCCACTATGACGCGCTCGACCTGCTCGTGCCTGCACGAGTCGATCAGACGACCGGCTATCGCTACTACGAGTTCGGTCAGCTGGCCCGTCTTCACCGGCTCTGCGCCCTCAAGGACCTGGGTTTCACGCTCGAGCGGCTGCGCGTCATCCTCGACGAGCAGGTCAGTGCCGAGGAACTGCGCGGGATGCTGCGCCTGCGTCGCGAAGAGCTTGCAGAGCGGATCGAGAGCGATCGCACCAGGCTGGTCGACGTCGAGCGAAGGCTCCGATCCATCGAGAGCGAGGGAACCATGTCTGAACACGATGTCATCGTCGCGTCACTCGACGCCGTTCGGGTCGCAATAGCGCGCACGTCGGTCGAAGGACCGTTGGAGGTCGCAGCGGTCATTGGCCCCATGTTCGCGACCCTTGCCGCCACCTTGAGCTCGCACGGCCTGCCCGCCGGGCCTCCCATCGCGTGCTACGACATGGACCAGTCGGGGGCCATGGAACTCACCGTGGCTTTTCCCCACGACGGGGCTCCCGCGGACGACCTGGAGATCACCGACCTCCCCGCTGTCCCTCGGGCCGCCTCGGTCCGTCACCTCGGGGCGATGGAGAGTATCCACTCGACGTGGGCAGCGCTCATGGAGTGGATCGAAGCGTCTGGCCTGCGCTCCGACGGTCCCGGCCGGGAGGTCTACCTGAACACCGAGCCTGCCGATGACCAGACCACCTGGGTGACCGAGATCCAACAGCCCGTGACGCCCCAGGCATCGTGAGCCGGGTCACCCCGCTGACGGCGGTGGTGTCGATTCGCTAGGCGGTGGTGGCGGTGGTGCAGCGCCCCAGTCAGGAGGCGCTGGTGGCGGGGGCGTGGCACCCCAACTCGGTGGCG
>JBGAQN010000002.1:0-84882 GCA_044220725.1 Dermatophilaceae bacterium | reverse complement strand
CCCGTGATCGCATGCATGGTGGTGAGGGATCGGTCCCGGGTTGCGGGCAGCCAGGATCGACGCATATCGCCATCATTCGGTATCCGAGGTAAGTCAGCCTCAGCGGGACCTTAAGGAATGCCTAAGCAGCCCACGACTTAGGATCAATTTGACATTCTCCGAGGGTGCAGTTGAGCAATGGGGGCGCATTCTGCACGTGGTACCGCGCCCCGCCATTCCCCCTAGTGAGCCGGGCGCGGTGCCACGAGACCTGGCCGAGACGGGCCATTCGGAATGCCCCGAGAGGCACCTATGTGGAGCGGGTGGACAGCGGGCGGTCTTGGCCTGCTTGCCGGGAGTGCCGCTGCGGTGGCGCTGTATGCGTCGATGTCGACTCCGCCGCCCCGCTCGAACGCAGCGGACACGATGACCGTTCCTGCGCCGGTTCCACTGGCGACGGTTTATGCGCCGTGCGTTCCGCCTGCCCAATTGGAGGACGGAGCATGCGTCGTGCACCTCACGGTCGTCCGGACCGTACCGGCAGCCTCCAGTCCCCCCAGCGATGCAACGCCGACCACGTCGCCGTCAGCCACCACGTCGCCGTGAGCCACCGCGTCACATTCAGCCCCAGTGTCGTTGCAGATCCGAGCGGAGGCGCTTACGTGACCACTGGCAGGGTGACCACCACCGAGAGGCCACCCATCGAGCTGGCTTCGAGTCGAATGCGACCGCCAGCGTCGGCCGCCAATTTCCGGACGATGTCGAGACCCAGCCCGGTGCTGCCTGCCCCGCTTTCGCCACGCTCCCACATCACCGTTTCGGGACGTCCGCTGCCCGCGTCCTGCACTCGCAGCACGGCATACCCGTCGACCACCGTCAATTCCAGCCCGAAGGCGGTGCCTTCGGGCGTGTGCGCAAAGACGTTGTCCACGACGTTGTCGACCAGGTCGGCAAGGTCCTGGGGAGCCGAACCCACCAGCACCGTGCCGGCGGAGGGTTCGGTGCCGACGACCGAGAAGTCCCTTCCTTGGTCTTCGGCCAAGGGTGTCCAGTGCCGGGCTCGGGCCGCGAGCACGGTTCGAGCATCCGCGCGGCCACCCAGAACGTGGCCACTGGTGCGCCGGGCATCGGCGACCACCGAGTCGATCGCTCGGTGCAAGTCCTCGACATGGCCACGCAGCCGCGCGTGGACGAGTGGATCGGTGACGAGGTCGGTGTCCAGACGCAGCGCGGTCACCGGGGTGCGAAGTCGATGCGAGAGATCGGCGGCGCCCTCGCGCTCCAATCTCAGCAGTTCCTCGATCCGATCGGCCAATTGGTTGAGCGCCCGCCCCAACTCGACGACCTCGTCGGGGCCCTGGGTGGTCGCGCGGGCAGCGAAATCGCCAGAGCGCAAGCGGTGGGCGACATCGGCCATGGCCACAACGGGAGTGCTGATCCGATCGCTGTGTCGCCTGGCGACGAGCACGCTGAACACAACCATGAGCAGCCCCACCGCGCCAAGGATGGCCCAGGACCCGAGGACACCTTGATGCACATGGTCCAGATCGGTCACCGAGTGGACGACAGCGACTCCGGTGCGGACGGCGACGGGGATGAGCACATGAAATCGGCTGTCGATGATCGTCGCCAACGAGCGGTTCTCGGCGAGGCTCTGAACCAACAGTCGCTCGTCCTCTGGGAAGGAGGCTCGTGCCCTGGGGCCACCATCCGCGCCGTGGACGACCGTCCCGTTGGGCATGGCCACTGTCGTCGCCGCGCTCCGGCTGGCGAGCGTCGGAGCCAAGACAGTCGGCAGCGAGTCGGGGTCGTCAACGCTCGCCACGACCATCGCCACCCCTTGCGCGTCACTGCGGGTTTGGGCAATGGCGTTCTCCTCGGCCATCGTCCGCATGAGCAGCGCCAACGGGATGACGAACGAGCAGACCACCCCGGCGACCAAGGCAGCCGCCAGCCAGGTGATCCTCGTGCGCAGCATCAGGCGACCGGGTCGGTGACCATTGAGCCAGGGTCGACCAGACGCACTCCGACCCCCCGCACGCTATGGAGGTAAACCGGAGCAGCGGCTGTCTCTCCCAACTTGCGGCGCAGCCAGGACAGGTGGACGTCCACGGTCCGATCACCACCCCCGTAAACCTGTCGCCAGACTTCGGCGAGGATCTCGCGCTTGGTCACGACCTCCCCGACTCGCTGAGCCAGCAGGTAAAGGAGGTCGAATTCTTTGCGAGACAAATCAACTGGTATACCGTCCAACGACACCACGCGGCTGACCGGGTTGATGACGAGGCCGCCCACGGCGATGGGAGCCGGCGGCGCGTCATGTCCGACCCGCCGCAGAACGGCCCGAATGCGGGCCTCGAGCTGATCGCCGCCGAAGGGCTTGACCAAGTAGTCGTCGGCACCCAGATCCAAGGCCTTGACGATCTCGCGTTCGTCGTCGCGGGCCGTTGCCACGAGCACGGGCACGTCACTGACCGCTCGCAACATCGACAGCACGGTCAGACCGTCGACATCGGGCAGGCCAAGGTCCAGGACGACGACGTCGGGACGCATGTCGACTGCTTCGGACAGCCCGGCCATGCCGGTGGGTCGAGTGGCCACCGCGTGGCCAGCGCCGGTCAAACTGCGCAACAGGGCGCCGCGAATGCTTGGGTCGTCTTCGACCACCAACACCCGGACCATAAGGGTTACGCTACCGGGAGCCTTGGGAGGAACGAGTGACCGGAACCCCCGCCCGGACAGCCCGTTATGCCGCGACGTGGCTCGTCGTCGTCTGCGCAACCGCTGGCCTGTCGTGGTTGGCGATCGCCCGAGCCGGCGCGGCGGCAACCTTGCTCGGGGCTCCGCCGCCCCTTGCGGCTTCGACACCGACGCCAGCCAAGAGCACATTCACTTCGCAGCCCTCGGGCGCGACCGAACCTCTTCCAGGGGTGTCTGTGCCTTCGGGGCCGCCGCAATCGCCGATGTCCACCCGGTCGTCACCGTCCGATTCTGGGACGTCGTCGGAGTCCGAGCGTCGGCCGGACGTTCTGTCGTTCACCACGGCAGGAGGGCAATTGTGGGCCTATTGTGCGAACGGCACCCCCCACGCTCGAAGCATCGTTCCGGCGGAAGGATGGCGCTTCAGGTTCGAGCGTGAAGGGGCCCTCCTTGAGGTGACGTTCGAGCCGTCCGCTGTCAACACCACTCAGATCGAAGTGCACATTTCCTGCGTGGCCGGATCACCGGTGTTCGCGATCGACGCGTAGCCGAGCTCGCCCGCAGGCATCGGCAGATGCCCGCCCGGTGTATGCCGAGTGGTCCGGTCCGCGACGTTCCGGCGATGCGCTTGCGCGCGGCATACACCGGAAGGGGCGGGCCACGACGGGTGCTTGCGGTCACGCATACTCCCACCTCAGGCCGGCGACGCCGCGACGGGTGCGTTCGCGCACGATGGTGACCCGTCGGTCCGGCGAAAGGGTGCGCTCTCGGACGAACAAATCCGGTCCGTTGTCGACTGCGCGTTCGAACTCCTCGATGCGCACCGGTAGGCGATCCGGATGGAACCCCAGGTCCAGGATCATCATCGTTCGCGGAGTGGTCAGCAGCGCGTAATGGAACAGGGTCTCTTGATCGTTGTCATCGAAGGTTAGGTAGTGGCTGAAGTGGAAGTCGCCGCGCCGGATGACGCGGTCGAAGATGAACTCGCTCACGAGCAGATTCGCCTCAGGGTCTCTGCGGACCCGACCGATCCGGCCACCGCTGACGGCCTCGTGGCGGATCCTGGCCGGATCACCCCCGGGTTCACCGCCATAGATGAGTGGAAATCGGTCGGTGTCGACCAGCGAGCGGAACGTGTCCAGATGGCGAACGATGCGTATGCCGCCCGTGGGCCCGTACTCGGCGATCGCCACCGTGTTGATCTGTTCCATCGTGGACACTCCGCCCGGACACCCCACCCCGCTCATGAGTGCGTCGATCCGGGCTGCCGATGCAGCCATGTCCAAGTCGGATCGGCCCGAGTGAGAGCCAGAGTCCTGGAGCGCCCCGGTGAATCGGCCGGTGGGCACCTTGAGAATGTCCTCGAGCGCCGCGACGGCCAGCAGCGACTTTGCTTCGGTGGGGAGTCTTCGGCCGTTTTGCCAGTAGCTGAGCGTGCTCCGCCCGATCGAGAAGCCGCGATCGGCCAGGCGTCGCTGGATGGCCTCCAGCGTCAGCCCGCTGGCGTGCATGGCGATCCGTAACTCCCCGGGAAAGCGGTTCGTTCCGGCGTCTGCCACCACTGCCTTTTCACAACCTTTCCGTGAACGTTCACACCCAGTGTGATCGTGACACGGTGGGCGACCGTTCACAAGGGGCCGCGTTCACAGGGACTCGAAGCGGGACTGTGAGAGCCTTGTCCGATTCGTCGGCACACCGCACACTCATAGGCACTGTTGGGAAGCAGAAACGTTGATCGGACGACGTCTTGACGACGTTCCGAAAGACGGACACCGCGCTGCCGGGCCGATGCGGGACCGCGGCGCGAACGATGGCCGGACCTCTCCTGGTGTCAGAGGTTCGGCCATCGCCCCTTCCGGCGGTGTTACCGATCGGTGAGTGTTCCGGATCGGTGAGTGCCGCGGATCGGTGGGTGTTCCGGATCGGTGAGTGTCGCGGAGGAGCGAGTTGCCGCGGATCGGTGAGTGCCGCGGACCGGTCAGTGCTGCAGCGCCCGCTCCCAGAAGGCCCGGAGTTCGGCGATCTCATCGGCCACATCTTGCGCGGCGGCAATCTCGGCGCGGATGTCGACCGTCGGGGGGGCCACCTTCTTGAGGTCGGCCAACCTGACGATTCGTCCGAACGTGGCCAGGTCGTTGAGGGCGCCGAGTCGGTCTTGCAGGCTGCCCAGGCGCTTCTCCAGCACCGTCACGTCCGCAGCGTCGTTCGGCCATAGCGAGCCGAAGAACTGGCAACCGTAGCGGACCTTCTTCGCCTCGATCCGGACCTGATGGCGCTGCGCGTCAGACAACTTGACCAGTTTCCGCCCCATAGTCCGGATCCGTTTGCGCCGACGCTCCAGGGCGCCGGCCGCCCACGTGCGGCCGCTCCACGTGCCGGTCCCCAGGATGTCCTGATAAGTCCCGGCCCCCAGCCAACTGTCGAGGTCGGCGCGGGTGTGCTCCCACTCCGCCGATTGCAGGAAATCCATGGCGGTGCGGTATGCCGCCACTCGCGCCTTGTCGATCCGGGCCGCATTCGCGGCGGTGAGGTCGGGGTGGTTCTCCCGGAAGACGTCGAGATCCCGAGCCGGACCGAAGGCCACCGTCAGCTCCCGTAGTCGGGCCTTGATGCGAGCTGCTTCAGGGTCGGCCTGGCTCACTTCGCGAGCGAGGGAGAACAGCGATCGAAGGCGTCGATACCCGACGCGAAACTGGTGCAGGGCTTCGTGGTCGCCGTGGACATCGAGCAGGGCCTGGTTCGCGTCGGCATGGGCCAGACAGGATCGGGCGATGGTCTCGAAGGCGCGACCGCCCCCAACGCGAGGCGCGAGCAGGACGGGGGGTGCCTTGGTCGGCGACGTCATGCCGACATCCTGTCAGGTGGGGCGGCCACGAGTGACACCGAATCTCACGGGCGGATCCACCCGAGCCGTGTGATGGGGCCTGACAAGGTCACGCCGACCCCGTGGGCAACCCGAGCCCACGCCCGGCCCACCGGAAACGGACCGATTGCCCCGGCCGGCATTGGGCGGCCCGATCGATCGCACCCTGGGTCAGGACCGCCACCACCGGGTATCCGCCGGTCACCGGATGATCGGCCAAGAACACGATGGGGCGCCCATCCGGCGGCAGCTGCACCGATCCGACGACGACACCCTCGCTGGGCAGTTCCACCCCGAGCCACCTCGCCGCTCGATCCTGCGGCGGGCCGTCCAGGCGCATTCCTATCCGGTTGCTGCGGGCCGAGGCCGTCCAGGTGGTGCGGATCAACGCGTCCGGGTCGGCCAGCCACTCGAACCTGGGCCCGAGCAGCAGCGTCAACTCGATGACCGCACCCGTTGGCCCGGCCACGGGTGCGAGGTCTACCGTCGGCCCACCGGACCCCGGCTCTCCGATGGGCAAGGTCTGCCCGATGGCGACGGGCGCCGGCCCAATCCCGGACAACGTGTCCGTCGACCTCGACCCCAGCACCGGCTCGACGTCGAACCCACCGCGAACCGCCAGGTAGCTGCGTAGTCCGGCGGTCGGCATACCGAGCGCTAGCACCGACCCGTCGGGCAGGTGCACGGGCGCGGCGTGCCCGACTGGCCTCCCGTCGATGCGGGCGGGCGCGGCCGCTCCCGTGACGACGACGGTGAACGACCCGTGGGCTCGCACGACCAGTCCGCCGAGGGTGACCTCGAGGGCAGCGCGGCCCTCCGGTTCCCCGAGCAGACGCCCAGCCAGCAGGTATGCCGCCCGGTCGGCTGCCCCCGAACGCCCTACTCCCACAGCGGCATACCCAGGTCGGCCGAGGTCTTGGACGAGGCTTTGGGGACCGGTGGCGAGGACTTCCAAGCCGCGCATCAGGAGGGGGCTCCGACCTCGACGAACCGCACCCGCAGCCCCGGCCGCAGCAGCGCAGGGGGGTCGCGGCGCAGGTCCCAGAGGGGCACATCGGTGTGTCCGACGATCTGCCAGCCGCCGGGGGAATCGGTGGGGTAGACGCCGCTGTATGGCCCGGCGAGTGCCACCGACCCTGCCGAGACCCGAGGGCGTGGCTCGGCCCGACGCGGGACGACCAGGCGCGGGTCGCCCCCGACGAGGTAGCCGAAGCCGGGCGCGAACCCGGTGAAGCCGACGGTCCAGTCCGTGCCGGTGTGCGCGGCAACGACGGCCGCGGCGCTCATTCCGGTATGCCGTGCCACGACCTCTAGGTCGGGGCCGTCGTAGACCACCGGGATCTCGATCAGTGCTGCCTCGCCCACCGACCGAGTCGCGGTTGCCTCGGGAACTCGTGGCGCCCAGATGACGTCGGCCACGGCCCGACCCACGTCAGGGAGCGCTGCGGTGCTGGCCGCGACGACCAGGACAGTTCGTTGCCCGGCCACGATGTCCTCGACGACGGGTCGCGCCGACCCCTGTCCAGCGCGGAGCGCATCGATCCGGCGGGCCAGGTCCACGGCCGACGCAGTGTCCGCCACCTCGACGAGCAGGGCGCAATCGCCGCAGGGCAGCATGCGCGGGCCACCCCGTTCCCCGTGGATCGGCAGACCGGCCGCGCCCGGATCGGCGGCGGCGAGGTCTGTCGGGTCAGGCCCGGAAGGCACGCAGCGTCACCCCGGCCTGCTCCAACGAGTCGCGGACGGCGCGAGCGATCGCCACGGCCCCGGGTGTGTCCCCGTGGACGCACACCGAGTCGGCCTGCACGTCGAGGTGCCCGCCGTCGACGGACGCCATCCGGCCAGCGGCCGCCAGTCCGACCACGCGTGCGGCGATGTCTGCGGGGTCGTGCAGCACGTCACCGGGCTCGCCGCGCGGCACGAGCGTCCCGTCCGCCCGGTAGCCCCGATCCGCGAAGGCCTCGGTTGCCGTGGCCAGCCCGGCCTCCGCAGCCAGGGCCAGGACGCGCGCTCGCGGCATACCGAGGATCGCCAAGGAGCCGTCGTATGCCGCGACCGCCGCGACCACCGCGCGCGCATGCGGCTCGTAGCGGACGGCCGCGTGGTAGAGCGCGCCGTGTGGTTTGACGTAGGCGACCCGGCTGCCGGCGGCACGGCATACCCCGTCGAGGGCGGCGAGCTGGACGAGGACGTCCGCGCGCACCTCCTCCTCGCTCGCGTCGATGAATCGGCGCCCGAAACCCGCGAGGTCGCGGTAGGAGACGTGTGCGCCGACGACGACTCCGCGCTCCAGGGCCGCGGCGACAGTCCGGGTCATCGTCAGGGGGTCGCCGGCGTGGAAGCCGCACGCGATGTTGGCGCTCGTGACGATGTCGAGCAGGGCTGGGTCATCGCCCATCCGCCAGGCCCCGAAGGACTCGCCGAGGTCGGCGTTGAGGTCGATGTGCACGACACGATTGTCTCCCGCTCCCCGGCCGGCATCGAGCCCAGCCTGTCGAACAGTCAGCTGTCCGCCGCAAGATTGATCGTGGCCAATCCTCCCGACAGGAACAACTGTCGGGATACCATCTGCGCGGGCGGCGGGGCGCGGCCCAGAGGGCCGTCGGGAGCGTCGCCTCCGGTGAGGACTACGTCGTCCGATCCGACAGACGAGAGGACACGTGTAGTGAGTGCATCCAAGGCTGCCCGGTTTGCGGGCCGCCGGAGCGCCGCCATTGCGGCCGTGGCAGCGGTTGCCCTGGGCGGCAGCGCGATCATGACGGCCCAGGCGGCGACCGGCACACGCTCGATCGACCCCAACAGTGACGGGCCCGTTGCGGCCTCGGGGATCGACTCGGGCAGCGCCATCATCCAGCTCGTGGGCGACCCGCTGTCGACATCGACCAACGTTGACCACGGCAATGGCCGGGTCAAGCTCGACGGGCAGCAGACCAAGAGCGTCAAGGCGGCGCTCGCGGCTCAGCGCAACGCGCTGAAGACCTGGCTGCGGGCCAACGCCCCGAAGGCCAAGGTCACGGGCGAATACGACTTCTCGCTCAACGCCATTGCGGTTCGGCTCAACGGGACGTCGCTGGATGTGCTGCGCAAGGCCCCGGGCGTCCAAGCGGTGGCCCTGCAGGCGACCTACCACCCCACCGCGGCCGACCCCGACCTGGCCCGGATCGACGGTCTGGCCGGCTGGGCAGCCTCGGGCGCTAGCTCGGTCGAGAGCGACCCCAAGTCCTGGGCTGGGTATGGCGTGCGGGTCGGCATCATCGACTCGGGCGTCGACCAACGCCACCCCTGCTTCGCTGATGCCGGCTTCCCGGCAGCCACCCAGCTTGGTGACAAACGCTTCACCAATAACAAGGTCATCGTCGCCAAGGTCTTCAACAACAAGGCTGGTTCGAAGGGCTACACGGCCGAGGCGATCGGCGAGCATGGCACCCATGTCGGTGGCACGGTCGCGTGCAACCTCACCACCCCCGCAATGGTCGATGGCGTCGCCATCGACTACGACCCGAGTGGGGTCGCCCCGGGCGCCCGCCTCGGCAGCTACAACGTCTTCCCGGGCGATGTCGGCAACGCCCGCAGCGAGGACATCCTCAACGCGATGGAGGCCGCGGTGCTCGACGGGATGGACGTGCTCAACATGTCCCTCGGCGGCGACGCGCACGGCAACCAGGACCTGCTGACGGTCGCTGTCGACAATATCGACCGCGCTGGGATCGTCGTGGCTGTGTCGGCCGGCAACGAGGGTCCGGCACCATTCACCACTGGCTCGCCCGGCTCGGCCGAGCGCGCGCTCACCGCGGGCGCCTCGACCGTCGGACACTTCGTCGGCCTCCCCGTGACGAGCGGCAGCACCACGGTGTATGCCGCGACCGGCGAGTTCCCCGTCCCCACGGCTCCGATCACGGCCCTCTTGGCTGCGGTGAAGAACTCCGACGGCACCCTGGGGAACGGCTGCACCGCGATGCCGGCGACGGTGAGCGGGAAGATCGCGTTGGTCTCCCGTGGCGCATGCACGTTCGGGACCAAGGTGGCCAACGCCAAGACTGCCGGTGCCCTGGCGGCGATCATCGTCAACAATGTCGCTGGCGACCCGATCGCCATGGCGCTGGACACGGCCCTTCCGGCAGCCGCTCAGCAACTTCCGGCGGTGATGACCGGGCTGACCACCAAGGCCGCCCTGCTCGCGCTGGACGGGATGTCGGTGACGATCGGATCCGACGCGACCTACCGAACGACCGGGAACGACGACATCATGGCGGGCTTCTCCAGCCAGGGCCCGGTCGACGTGAGCTACCGGGTCAAGCCGGACGTCGTCGCCCCGGGCGTCAATGTCCTTTCGTCGATCCCGATGGCCATGTGCGACAACACGACTGAGGGTTGCTGGGCGTTCTTCCAGGGCACCTCGATGGCCAGCCCACATCTTGCGGGGATGGCGGCCGTGGTGCGCGCGGCGCATCCCGGGTGGGAGGCCTGGCAGGTCCGCTCGGCGATTGCCAACACGGCTAAGCAGGGTGTGTTGACCGCATACACAGACGGCACCACGGTCGATGTCAACGTACAAAAGGTCGGCAACGGCCTGGCCGATCTCGACGCCGCGGTGAATGCCACGGTGGTGCTGACCCGCCCGAGCGTCTCGTTCGGTGCGGTGCCCAACACCGCGGGCCAGACTCTCACCCAGACGGTGACGCTGACCAACCTGACCGGCTCGGCGATGTCAAACCTGCCGGTGTCGGTGGTCGATGGTCCCGGGGCTGGCACGTTCACCGTGTCGCCGTCGTCGGTGACGCTGGCCGCCGGTGGCAGCGCGACGGTGACGATCACGTTCTCTTCGGTGAAGGGCGCGGCATTGGGCAACTCCCAGGCCACGCTCAAGGCCGGGGACGCCGCCCATGCAGCGCTGTTCGCTTACCTCAAGTAGGTCTTAGGCCTGCTCACGACGGTGCCACCGTCGTTGGTCCAGGCTCGTCATCCTCGGGCGGGCGCGCCGGGGGCCCACAGGGTGGCTCAGGTGAGAGCAATCGACGTCAGGACGTCGGTTTCGCTCACCCGATGTGGGCCCCATGCCAGTGACAGTGCTAGCGCTTGGCCCGACGGCCGTCAGCTGAATAGACCCGACGCGATCGGCACACCGGGTCGATAGGCCAGGTGGACATGGCTCGGGGCGTCGAGCACCGTGAGGTCGGCCGGTTCACCAACGGCGATCCGCCCACGCAGCCCGAGCGTGGCCGCGGATCCGGCGGTCGCGGCATACAGGGCCTCGGCCGGGGTCATTCGCAACTCCCGGACGGCTAGCGCGATGACGAACGGCATCGATGACGTGTAGCAGGTCCCCGGGTTGCAGTCGGTCGCAAGCGCTACAGCAGCTCCGGCGTCGAGCAGGCGTCGAGCGTCGGGGTAGAGGTGCCGCGTCGAGAACTCCACGCCCGGCAACAGCGTTGCGACAGTGCCAGATTCGGCCAGCGCAGCGATGTCGGCCGCGTCGAGATAGGTGCAGTGATCGACGCTCACCGCGCCGAGCTCGCAGGCTAACCGGACGCCGGGACCGGGCCCGAGTTGGTTGCCGTGCACCCGCAGACCCAGCCCCGCTGCTCGCCCGGCGAGCAGGATCGCGCGCGCCTCATCCTCGGTGAAGGCGTGTGCTGACCGGGTCTCGCAGAACACGTCGACGTATGCCGCGGCCCCCTGCTCGACGACAGCCGCCAGCATGGGACCGGTGACCAGGTCGACGTAGGCCGCGCGGTCGGCGGCATACTCGCCGGGCACGACGTGCGCCCCGAGGAAGGTGACGTGTGGGGTCACCTCGCGGGCCAGCCGCAGCAGCCGCACCTCGTCCTGGACCGACAGGCCGTAGCCGCTCTTGATCTCGACGGTCGTCGTGCCCTGTCGACGCAACTCGGCCATCCGGGCGGCCAGGCGGGTCCGGAGCTCCTCGTCGGAGGCGCCGCGGGTCGCCGCCACGGTGGTCGCGATCCCGCCCCCGTCGTATGCCGTGCCCGCCATGCGCGCCGCGAACTCGCCGGCGCGATCGCCAGCGAAGACGAGGTGGGTGTGTGAGTCGACGAACCCGGGGATGACCCCTCGACCGGCCACGCTCCGCTGCGAATCCGATTGTGGCGCATGGCTGGCCGGGCCGAGCCAGGCGATCTGGCCATCCTCGACGATGACTGCCGCATCCTGGACGATGCCCAGTCGGGCCACGTCGGCGGGCTGCCCGGCGGCGGCCCACCGTGGGTCGTTGGTGACCAGCTCACCGATGTCGGTGATGAGCAGGCTCCTCATCCGGTCACCTGACGACCCCCGCGCCGGCGCCAGAGTCAGGTCCACCGTCGGTTGCGCTCGGACCAGCTGCGGCGCGCAGCGCAGTGACGGTGAGGGCACCGGCCTGGCGGACCAGGTCCTGCGTCTGCTCCCACGCAGAGTCGGCCCGGGCCAGCAACTCCGCGCGCGCCGTCGCGTCGGACAACCCGGGGAGGTTGATGCAGACGTTCTGGTAGGCCCCCGAGGCGGCGGCCAGAGCCAGTGCAGCTCCGGTGCCGGCGTCCGAGAGGGAGGACGGCATACCGGATCGGGCGGCCTCGATGCACAGCTGGGCGATCCGCGGCGCGGCTTCGAGGGTGATCATCGGGATCTCGATCGTGCCGATGGTCGCGACGGTGATCGCCTCGCGACGGGCGGCCGCCTGCTCGGGTGAGCCGGACGGCATACGGAGGGCGTCGAGGTAGGCGTCGAAGGCGGCGGTGTCGGCGTCCACGGCGGCGAGCAGCCGGTCCTTGAGCTGCTGACCCTCAACGGCGAGGTGGTCGAGCGCCTCCCGGCGGTCCTCGAAACCGCGCTTCGGGTGCGCGAGGTTGGCGACCATCGCCGCGAGCCCGGCAGCCAAGGCCCCGGCGAGCGCGGCCACCGAGCCGCCGCCTGGCGCGGGCGAATCACTGGACAGCTCGTCCGCGAACGCGGTCAGGGTGCTCGCGGCGAGCGGCCCCGGCTCAGCCAGACGATATTCGATGACCCGCTGCGCCGGGTCGAACGCCTTGACCTCCGACAGGCCCAGGGTGCGGCAGGCGACGTGCACGAGGTAGGTCTCGGGGACCCCCGTCGAGCGACCCATCCGGGTGAGATAGTGCCGACCCGCCTCCAGCAGCACGTCACGCGGCACCATCCCGACGAGCTCGGACCCGGTGACCCGCAACCCATGGACGGTGGCCCGCTCGACGCAGGTGTCGAAGACGACGTGCAGCGGCGTCGCTTGCAGGTCGGTGACGTTGATCGAGACCTGCGCGCAGCCGAACTCGGGGATGGTCCACCCGACGGCCTTGATGCCCTTGAGCAGTCCCGGGTCCCAGATCTCGGCGCCGCCTTCGTCGTGCACGGGCTTGCCCGCAGCGTCGAGGCGCTTGCGGCCCTTCTCGCGGATGTCGGCCGCGATCCGGGCGGCCAGGCGCTTGTCGGTCGTGTTGATGTTGACGTTGTAGGCCACGAGGAATGGCCGAGCGCCGATCGCCGTGGCTCCGGCCCGCGGCTGGAAGGCCGTCGGCCCGAAGTCGGGCTGCCAGACAGGGTCGGCGAGTTTGGTTGGCAGGCCTTCGTATTCACCCGATCGGACGTCCGCCAGGTTGCGTCGCTGGGGGCTGGCCGCAGCGTGCTCGTAGAGGTAGACGGGGAGGTTGAGCTCCCGTCCGGCCCGCTCCCCAAGGCGCCGCGCCAGTTCCCCACACTCCTGCATCGTCACGCCGGCCACCGGCACGAACGGGACGACGTCGACCGCACCCATCCGCGGATGCGCGCCGGAGTGACCGGTCATGTCGATGCGGTCAAGCGCTGCGACGAGGAGCGCGAAAGCCCCTTCCAGCACCGCCTCTGGCTCGCCGACGAACGTGATGACCGTCCGGTTGGTCTCCACGCCGGGGTCGACGTCCAGGACGGTCACGCCGGGCACGGCCGCGGCCGCCGCCGCGACGGCCTGATAGACCTCGGGCCGGCGCCCTTCGGAGATGTTGGGGACGCATTCGACGAGCTGCACGGGGTGCCCTTTCATGGCGTAACCGGCTTTCGGACGGTCGACGAGCGGTCAGGTGTCGCTTGGATGAGGTTGGTGGCGCTTGGATCAGGCTGCAGCCTCATCCAGGCGTGGTCAACCTCATCCAAGCGCGAAGGCGCGCGACCGCGGTTCGGTGGGCGGACGGCATACCGAGGCATCTCACTGCTCACGCATGGGGATTCGTATGCCGCGCGCCGCGGCCACCGCGTCCGCCGCCTCGTAGCCGGCGTCGACGTGGCGGATGACGCCCATGCCGGGGTCGTTGGACAGCACTCGGGCGAGCTTCTCAGCCGCCAAGGCGGTCCCGTCGGCCACGGACACCTGACCGGCGTGGATCGACCGGCCGATGCCGACACCGCCGCCGTGGTGGATCGACACCCAGGTCGCGCCCGACGAGGTCGCCGTCAGCGCGTTGAGCAGCGGCCAGTCCGCGATGGCGTCCGATCCGTCGAGCATCGACTCGGTCTCCCGATAGGGGCTGGCGACCGAACCACAGTCCAGGTGGTCACGCCCGATGACGATCGGTGCGCTCACGACGCCGCTGGCGACCAGGTCGTTGAACGCCAACCCCGCCTGATCGCGCTCGCCATAGCCCAGCCAGCAGATCCGAGCCGGCAAGCCCTGGAAGGCGATTCGCTCCTTGGCGCCGCGCATCCAGCGGTGCAGGCGGTCGTTGTCCGGGAAGAGCCGCAGCACGGCCTCGTCGGTCGCCGCGATGTCGCGCGGGTCACCGGAGAGGGCGGCCCACCGGAACGGCCCCTTCCCTTCGCAGAACAACGGCCGGATGTATGCCGGCACGAACCCGGGGAAGTCGAACGCCCGGTCACAGCCGCCCTGGCGCGCCTCGTCGCGGATCGAGTTGCCGTAGTCGAAGACCTCGGCCCCGCCATCGAGGAAGCCGACCATCGCCTCGACATGGTGGGCCATCGACTCGCGGGCCCGGTCGGTGAACTCCTCCGGCTTGCGCTCGGCGTAGTCATGCCAGTCCTGCAGCGAAATCCCTTCGGGCAGATAGCTCAACGGGTCGTGCGCTGAGGTCTGGTCGGTGACGATGTCGATGTCCACGCCACGCCGCAGCAGCTCCGGGAAGACCTCGGCGGCGTTGCCGACGACGCCGACCGACCAGGCGCGCCGGTCCCGCTTGGCGGCCAGCGCGATGTCGACGGCCTCGTCCAACGACCCGGCCACCTCGTCGAGGTAGCGGTGCGCCACCCGCCGTTCCAACCGGGCCGGGTCGACGTCGACGATGAGGCAGACGCCCCCGTTGAGGGTCACGGCCAGCGGTTGCGCGCCGCCCATCCCGCCACACCCGCCAGTGAGGGTGAGGGTCCCGGCGAGGGTGCCGGCATACCTCTTGTCGGCGATCGCCGCGAACGTCTCGTAGGTGCCTTGGACGATCCCCTGGGTGCCGATGTAGATCCACGAGCCGGCGGTCATCTGGCCGTACATGGTCAGGCCGAGGTGCTCGAGGCGACGGAACTCCGGCCAGGTCGCCCAGTCGCCGACGAGGTTGGAGTTGGCGATGAGCACCCGCGGCGCCCACTCGTGGGTGCGGAAAACGCCCACAGGACGGCCGGATTGGACGAGCATCGTCTCGTCGGGGGCCAGCGTCGTCAGGGTGCGGACCATCGCGTCGAACGAGCGCCAGTCGCGTGCCGCCCGTCCGGTTCCGCCATAGACCACCAAGTCGTCGGGCCGCTCGGCCACCTCCGGGTCGAGGTTGTTCATCAGCATCCGCAGCGGCGCCTCGGTCTGCCAGGTGCGCGCGGTGAGGGTGGTGCCGCGGGGGGCGCGGACCGGGCGAGCGCCATCCATGACGGACTCCTTCAGGGTAGAATGGTAGAAAGAGAAGGTGTAAAGGTGTAAGTCAGCGAGCACGCCGGGCGAGGGAGGGGTCGAGTGAGCCTCAACATCAAGAACGAGCGGGTATGCCGTCTGGCCAAGGAGGCGGCGGCGCTCACCGGGCAGTCCCAGGTGAGTGTCCTCGAACAGGCCCTGGAGGCGTTCATCGAGGAGCGAAGCCGTCCACCACGGGAGGGCGACGCTGGTCCGGATGACCTGGACCGACTGATCGAGCGGATGCGCGTCGCCATCCGGCAGGCCGACGTGATCCGCACCGTCGATGACCTATACGACGAGGCGACGGGATTGCCTCGATGATCGTCGACTCCTCCGCGATCATGGCCATTCTCAACGAGGAGCCCGAGGCCGAAGCTTGCCTGGCCGCCATCCGGGCCAGCCGCACGGCGACGATGTCGGCCGCCAACTTCCTTGAGTGCGCCCTCGTTGTCGATGGCTACGGCCGGGTGGACCTGAGCGCCGACCTTGAGCCGATGGTGGAGCGCCTGGGGATCACCGTCGTTCTGGTCTCGGTCGAGCAGGTCCGACTCGGTCGCGTCGCCCACCAACGGTTCGGGCGCGGGTCCGGTCATCCCGCCAGACTCAACCTGGGCGACTGTTTCGCGTATGCCCTGGCCAAGGACACCGGCGAACCGCTGCTCTACAAGGGCGACGACTTCGTCCACACCGACGTGCGCTCGGTCTTCCCGCGCGGCGATGTCGACGGCGGGTCCGAAGCCACCTGAACCGCGCGCTCGGCCAGTCCCGCTCGCGGGAGTCATGCCAGCGGACCCGTGACGGCCTCGGCCGCCGCGAGGGCGCGGCCTGAGGAGACGAGGTGCACGGCATACTCGATCTCGGGGGCGAGGAAGCGGTCGGGACCCGCCCCGCGGACGCCTTCGCGCAGAGCGGCGACCACGGCGCCCGTGGCGGGGCTGGGCAGCAACGGCGCGCGCAACCCCAATCCCCTTGCGGCGGTGAGCAGTTCGATGGCCAGCACGCGGGTGAGCCCGTCGACCGAGCGGCGCAGCTTGCGTCCCGCCGACCACCCCATCGACACGTGGTCCTCTTGCATCGCCGACGAGGGGATCGAGTCGACGCTCGCCGGCGCGGCCAGCCGCTTGAGCTCAGAGACGATCGCGGCCTGCGTGTATTGCGCGATCATGTGCCCACTGTCGACGCCCGGGTCACCGGCGAGGAAGGCCGGAAGCCCGTTGCTGCGAGTGCGGTCGAGGAACCGGTCGGTGCGCCGCTCGCTCATGCTCGCCACGTCGGCGGTGACGATCGCGAGGAAGTCCAGGACGTAGGCCACGGGTGCGCCGTGGAAGTTGCCGTTGCTCTCCACCCGACCGTCGAGCGTCACCACGGGATTGTCGATGGCAGAAGCCAATTCGTATGCCGCAACCCGCGCCGCATGCTCGACGGTGTCCCGGGCCGCGCCGGTGACCTGAGGGGCGCAGCGCAACGAGTAGGCATCCTGGACCCGGGGGCAGTCGTCGGTGTCATGGGAGTGCCGGATCGGGCTGTCGGCCATAAGCCGGACGATGTTGGCGGCCGACAGCGCCTGGCCCGGCTGAGGGCGCAGGGCGTGTAAGTCGGCGGCGAACACGTGATCGGTCCCAAGGAGACCCTCGACGCTCATGGCGGTCGTCAGGTCGGCGACCCGCAGCAGGTGGCGCAGGTCGGCGATGGCCAGGCACAGCATCCCGAGCATTCCGTCGGTGCCGTTGATAAGGGCCAGCCCCTCCTTCTCGCGCAGGACGATGGGCTCGATCCCGTTGTCTCGCAGCGCCGTTGTGGCCTCGGCGAGAGTCCCGTCGGCCAGGCGAACCGGCCCCTCGCCCATAGCGGCCAGCGCGCAGTGCGCCAGCGGTGCCAGGTCGCCGGAGCAGCCGAGGGAGCCATACTCATGGACGACCGGGATGATCCCGGCGGTGAGCATCGCGGCATACGCCTGCGCCACCTCGGGTCGGACGCCGGTGCGGCCGGTGGCGAGCGTGGCCAGGCGCAGCAGCATGAGCGCGCGGACCACCTCCCGCTCCACCTCGGGGCCGCTGCCCGCGGCGTGCGAGCGCACCAGCGACCGCTGCAGCTGGGCGCGCAGGTCCACCGGGATGTGCCGCGTGGCCAACGCCCCGAAGCCCGTCGACACCCCGTAGTGCGGCTCGGTGTCGTCGGCAAGTGCGTCGATGACCGCCCGGGTCGCCGCCATCCGATCCCGCGCCTTATCGGCCAGCTCCACGGGGACGCCGTGGCGGGCCACCGCGACGACGTCGTGGATCGTCAGCGGGCCGAGTCCCACGGTGATCGCGACGGCCGAGGCGGTGTGGGCAGAGCTCATGAGCCCATTGCAGCGTCCCGCAGGTCGGAGCGGGATGGGTCGCCTCCACTTGGTGTCCCAGATTTGAGACACCCTTGCCATTGCGTGAGAACCTGACCCGGTGGATCAGAACCCGGCCGTCGGGCACGCCCTGGACGTCCTGCAACTGCTCGCACGGCATACCGAGCCGCTGCCGGCCGCCGCGATCGCGCGGGACCTCGGAGTGCCGCGCTCGAGCACCTACCGGTTGCTGACCACCTTGGCCGACCGGGGGTTCGTCAGCCACCTGCGCGAGTCCGGACGGTTCGGGTTGGGGGCCGCGGCATACGAGCTGGGGTCGGCCTACCGGCGGCAGGCGCCGTTGCAGCGGATCGCCGCGCCGCTGCTGGCCCGCCTCGTCGACGCGACGACGCACAACGCCCACCTGGCGGTGATGCACGGTCGCGATGTGCTCTACGTGGTCGAGGAGCGCGCGGCCGGGCGCCCGCGACTGGTCACCGACGTCGGCGTGCGATTGCCCGCGGAGCTCACGGCGAGCGGCCTGGCCATGCTCGCCCGGCTCCCCGCCGCCCAGCTCCGGGCGCTCTATCCCGCTGCGGCGCAGCTGGTTCGGCGTGAGGAGGTCGGCCCGCGCTCACTCGCGGACCTGCGCCGCACGCTCACCCAGACCCGCGTCAGGGGGTATGCCGTGGAGTCCGGCACCGTGACCGCGGGCCTTGCGTCGGTCGCGGTCGCGGTGGTGGACCATACCGGGCATCCCGTCGCAGCCGTCGCGGTGACCTACCCGGCCGACGCGGTGGACGCGGCGGCCCGAGACCGCTTGGTCGAGCAGGTCCGTCGGGTAGCCGCCGCACTCAGCGCGCGCCTGCGAGGCTGACGAGCCGGGGCTCGCCGTCACGCGGACGGCGTGGGCTCAGCCGTGGGAGGCTCGGGACGCTGGGTCTGACCGACGGCGGCATACCGCTTGACGATCGACTCGAGATCGACGCCGGTGGTGCTCTTGAGCATCGACAACGTCTGGACGAGGTTCGCGGTCAGCTGCTTGGGCAGGGCCCCGGCCCCGTCGGTGGAGATGACGGTGAGTTGGTCGATGGCAGCCATCGGCGAGGCAAGTTCGCGGGCGACCTTGGGCAGGACTTCGACGAGCATCTGCAGCACGGCCGCCTCGTTGTAACGCGCGTAGGCGTCGGTGTGTCTCCTACTGGGTGGCCGAGGTCGAGGGTGCGATGTCCCCGTCAGCGGCAACCACCCTACGCACTAACGGCATAACCGTCAGCCCCTGGACCGCGATGGTGAACAGCACGATGGCATAGGTCGCGGTGACCAGATGGGTGCGATGTGGGCTGTCCGGCAGCCCCAGGGCGAGGGAGATGGCAATGCCTCCGCGCAATCCTCCCCAGGTGAGGAGCCGGACGGTCCCAGGCCCGTATCCATCCCGGCCGCGGACCAGATGCATCGGCAGCCACACGCTGATCAGGCGAGCCGCCAGCGCCGCCGCGATGAGCAGCACGCTGGCCAGAATTTGCGGGACCGTGGTCTCGGTGAGGAGCACATCCAGGCCGATGAAGGCGAACAGGAGGATGTTGAGCACCTGGTCGAGGGTCTCCCAGAAACCCAGGACATGTTCACGAGTCGCCCCGTGGAACGCCTCCTCCTTGCCCGCGGACATGACCAGCCCAGCGATCACCATGGCCAGCGGTCCACTCATGCCCAGTGCGGCGGCCGCGAAATACCCCCCGATGACCGTGGCCAAGGTGAGGATGACCTCGACGATGTGGCCGTCGATCGAACGGCACATGAGGTAGGCCACCCACCCAAGGAGAGCCCCGAAGAGCATGCCGCCCAACGCCTCTTGCCCGAACAACAGCACTGCGCCGGCGACGCTCGCTCCTCCGTCGTGACCCGACGCGCCAATCCCGGCGGCGCCCGCAATGACGATAAAGAGAACCACCCCGACGCCGTCATTGAAAAGGCTCTCGCCGGCGATGAGGGTCTCGTACTTCTTGGGGACCTTGGCTCGTTTGAGCAGGTCGAGGACCGCCACTGGGTCGGTCGGGCTGATCAGCGCGCCGAACAGCAACGCCCACCCGAACGGCACGTCAAGACCCACGAGCGCGAACGCCCCCCACGCGGCCACCCCGATGAGAACGGTGCTGATGATCGTGCTCGCGCTCGCCAGCGTGAGGATGCTTGCTCGCTGGCGGAGCAGTTGCCGAGCGTCCAAGCTCATGGCTCCGGCGAACAACAGGATCGACAGGATCCCGTTGAGGACGAAGGTCGTGAAGTCCAGCGTTTCCAGAAGCCGCTCGGCCTGCTGTTTGAGACCGAAGGACCAGCCCATGGCATCCAAGACGATGAGCAGGATCGACGCCACAGCCCCTGACAGAGTGACCCCGACGGTGGTCGGGATGCGGAAGAAGCGCTCGTTCAACCACGCCAAGAGGGCGGATAGGCAGAGCAAGATGACGAACGCGGTGGCCACCAGGGCACTCTACGGCGCCCCGCTCGGCTCAAAACCGCCGGGCCGCGTCGGGGTCGGTCAGTGTCGCCGGGCTGCCTTGGGCGTAGTGGATGAGCCCCACCTGAGGATCCAGGCGGATGGTCAACAGGGTCCGCCACTGCTCGGTCGGCGGGCGGGTCGGGTCTTCGAAGACGCAGATGGGGGCGGCGAGCCCGGCCGCTCCGCATAGGCGCCGCGCCAGGTCGGGAAGCGCGGCTCGGGACAGATCGCCGTCGGCATCGTCGTCAATCACCGAGCGCAGGTGAGCCAGCCGAGCCCGGGTCGTGCTCGTGGTCGTCTCGGGCACCTCGCCCGCGGCCAGGTCCGGGTCCAAGAAATGGTTGGTATGGGGCAGCCACCCGTCGGCGTCCGGCCGGATCGCAGCCACGCCGGCGGGTGAGATCTCGATGGCCGCGGCATCGCGGTGGCCGGGCTGGGTGGCGACGACGGTGATGACCGACGAGGCACCGACCCGAGCCGAGCGAGCCAGTCCGATCGCCTCGTCGACCGTGGACGCCTCCTCGAGGATCCGCCGGACGATCGCATGCAGTGGCACGCCGCCGTCGATGGTGTCGCTGACGTGGTCGAGGAAGTTGAAGTGGACCGCAAGGCCGCGGTCGTTGAGGCCGATCTTGGCGAGCATCCCCGGCTCGGCGAAGGCCTTCACCCATCCGCCGCCGTCGGTCACGAACCGCCACATCACCCCGTCGGGAGCGAGCCGTGGCGCCCAATCCCACGTCTGCGTCGACAGCACCGGCGCATCGAGACCCAGCCTGGCCGGCGGCACCCGCACCAGGGTCGAACACTCGCTCACCGGCAGGGCTTCGGCGGCGAGCACCTCGGTCCGCGAGTTGAGCAACAGGACCGAGCGGGACGGCATACCGGCTCCCGCGGCGAGCGCGTCGATCTCCGCGGCGAGGTGCGGCGCCCACTCACGCAGGGCTGCGTCGCATTCGGCCACAGTGCGCTCGACCGTCTCGTCCGCGATCCCCAGGTCGCGGAAGAACTCGGTGTATGCCGTTGCCGCGCTGGCGATTTCGGCAGCGAACCGGCGCCCGAGCGCCTCCCCGCGGTCTCGTCCGATCAGGGCGCCCGAGTCGAATTCGTGGACCCTCACCCGCGGCGCCGTTCGGCCAGACCGCGCAGGTAGGCCACCTGCCCGACGTGCTGGGTGATGTCGTTGACGACCGACACGAGTCGGACCGCTGCGGTCACCGGCGGGTCCCAGCGCCGGTCGACGATCCGGGCGAAGTCGGTTGCGGTCAGTCCCTCGACGATCCGCACCGTCTCGGCATGGACCGCCGCATGGTATGCCGCGAGCAGACCCCCGTCCAACACCGAGAAGGCCCCGACCTCCCGGCTCGACTGGCCATAGCCGATCGAGCGGACGGCATACGGGAGATCAAAGCGCTCAGCGAATCCAGCTGTGGCCCAGACCTGTTCGGTCTCTACGACGCCTGCGAGATGGTCGTCCTGGACTCTCGTCAGGTGCCAGACGAGCCAGCCGATCGAGTTGGCGTCGGGGTCCGGGCGCCACAGGAGCTCGTCAGCGCTCAGTCCATCGAGCAGGCCGGGGATCGCCTCGGCCACGCGTCCGAAGGCATCGACGAGCAGCGTCCGAGCGAGGGCTAGATCAGCGTGGCCTGGGCTCGCGGCGGGTGAACTGTCGGTCATGGCCTCAGCCTGCCACGGCGGCAACAGCTGTGGCGCAACGCTTGGCCATGGCCCCCGGGCGGGGGTTTCTCGGGGCTACTGCGCGGCCCGGGACAGCTCGCGCTGATAGCCGATCCGGGCGAGCACCCCGAACCCGACGAATCCGGCCAGCACCCAGACGATGTGCAGCCAGGTGCTGCCCTGCGGGTGGGCACCGAAGGCGAGGACATCCTGCGCGGGCGCGATGTCTCCCCAGACGAGTTGGCCGAAATGGTAGGTCGGAAGATAGGGCGCGACCTTGGCCAGCACCTCGGGCAGTTGCTCAAGCGGGAAGAAGAAGCCAGAAAGGAACGACAGCGGCAAGAACACCAGGTTGCCGATCGCGGAGGCGGCCTTGGGTCGGAACCAATAGGCCAGCGCGAAGCCCATGGTCGAGAAGGCCACCGTGCCGGCCATGAGCACGCCGACCGTCTGCGCGAGGCGAGCGCCGTCGAAGGGCACCTTGCCGGCAAACGCGGCGACCGCCCAGGTCCCGAGCAGGATGAGGACGCAAAACGCTAGTGAACCAACGACTTTGGCGACGAAGTAGGCCCAGAACGGCATGGGCGTCGCCCGCATCCGGCGCAACCACCCCTTGCCCCGCTCCTCGGCCACCCCGACGCCGAAGGTGAAGATCGCCAGGCTGACGACGCCGTATGCCGACATCGAGGCGAACATCATCGCGCCCACGTCGGTTCCGCCGGGCAGCAACTCCCCCGCGTTGGGCAACCCGAACATCGTGTAGAGGATGATCGGCACGGCCACGACCCCGACGACGTATTCGGGCACCCGGGCGCTGGAGAGCAGCTCCGCGCGAAGCTGCGCGGCGAGCGTGCCGAGAGCCCCCGGCATACGGGCGGCCTCGGGGGACAGGCGTCGGGAGGTGAGGTCACCGCGGTCTGCGGCAGCTTCGCGGGTCGGGTATGCCGTTGGGCTGGCGGTGCTCATGATGCGGACCCCGTCGAGTGGCTGGGGTCGGCAGCCGCGCCGACGAGGTGAATGAAGGCGGTCTCCAGGTCGGTGTCGGAGACGGTCAGTTGCTCGACCCGGTGACCAGCGGCGAAGAGGCCGGCGAGCAGGGCCTCGGGTTCGGTGGTCTGGACGACGAGCATCGGGTAGGCGTCGTCGAGGGACTCTCCTGCGGCGACCTCGACGTGTCGCACCTCGGGCAGCGCAGCCACGGCGGCTGTGCTGAGGTCGGTGACGAGCCGGACCGTGCGGGCTGCGACGTTCGCCTTGATCTCGGCGGGGGCGCCGTCGGCGACCACTCGGCCGTGGTTGATGACAACGACCCGGTCGGCCAGCGCGTCAGCCTCGGCGAGGTTGTGGGTGGAGAAGAGGATCGTCTTGCCCTGGGCGGCCAGGCCGCGGACTTGCTCCCAGAACAGGTGCCGGGCGGCAACGTCGAGGGCCGCGGTGGGTTCGTCGAGGAACAGCAGGTCCGGGTCGCCGGCGATGGCGAGGGCGAAGTTGAGCCGCTGCGCCTGGCCACCAGAGAGCTGACCGACCCGGTTGTCACGCTTCTCGGAGAGGTCGGCACGACGCAAGATGTCGTCGACGCCGAGCGCGTAGGGGTAGTAGTGGCGGACGAGGTCGACGGCCTCGGCCACGGTGAGGGTCTCGGGTGCGTGGCTCTCCTGGAGCATGGCCCCGACCCGCGCCCGGGTGGCTTTCGCATTGGGCTCGGTTCCGAAGACGCGTACAGAACCGGCCGTGGGGGTCCGCAGGCCGAGCAGCATCTCGATGGTCGTCGACTTGCCTGCGCCGTTGGGGCCGAGGATGGCGACGATGTCGCCCTGCCCGATGGTGATGTCCAGGGCGTCTACGGCGACAAGGTCGCCGTAGCGCTTGGTCAGCCCGGTGGCGTGGATGACGGATGTCGTCTTCACGCCTTCGACGGTAGGTCGGCTCCGTCCCGCCAGGTCAGTGCCGGTCGTCATGACCTGCACCCATGACGAGTGGCACGGGTGCCCGGTGCTGGTGCCGCCCTACGCTCGAGATCATGAGGGAGCGACATCTGGAGCCGCTCGGCGTGGCCAGTGCTGCGCTTGCCTGGCTCGCGATCGGGGTCGTCGAGGTCATCGGTCTGTCGGACGGAGCGGGCCCGCGGTGGTGGGCGACATACCTGGCCTATGGGGCGGCATACCTGTGGATCGTCGTCGTCGCGCCCGGTGAGCGCTGGCCGACCTACGAACGGGTCGTCGCGTTGGGCGTGGTCACCCCGCTGGGAGTCGCGGTCGTCGTGCTGTCGCAGTCGCAGGGTTTCACGGCGATCGCGTTGGTCATGACGGCAATCCTCATCGGTCAGCTCATGTCGGGCCGGGTCGCGGTGGCGGTGATCGTCGTGCAAACGGTCGCCGTGGTGATCCTCATGTGGACGACGATCGCCGAGAACGGCTCCAGCTACGCCATCTCCACCGGCGTGGCGTTCCTGGCGTTCCAGTCCTTCGCGCTGCTGCTCGTCGTGTCGATGCGGGCCACCGAGCAGGCGCGCAAGGAGGCCGATCGTGCGCGAGCCGAAACCGAGGCGGCCAACGCGGCGTTGCGGGCGGCTCAGGCCGAACTCGCGGCGACCAGCCGGGCGCAGGAGCGGCTGCGGATCGCCCGCGACCTGCACGACGTCGTCGGTCACCAGCTCACCGCGCTGTCGGTCAACCTCCAGGTTGCCTCATATGCCGCCACCGGGGCGAGCAAGGAGCACATCGAGGTATGCCGTTCGGTCGCCTCCGACCTGCTGCGGGACGTCCGCGATGTGGTGAGCCAACTGCGTGAGGGTCCGCGGGTCGCAGAGGATGTGGTGGCGGAACTCCGAGGGATTGGCTCGTCGGTGCCAACGCCCGTGGTTCACGTCGACGTAGCCGACGATCTGCCCGCGTTAAGCACCGCTGAGGCTGACGTGGTCCGTCGATGCGTCCAGGAGATCGTCACCAACGCGGTCCGACACAGCGGGGCGCGATCGGTGTGGATCGCCGTCGAGGAGCTGGACGGGGTCGTCAGCGTGACAGCCCGCGACGACGGCCAAGGTGGTTCGGTCGGGGCCGGTGGCGGGGTCGGGGTCGGGGCTGGCGACGGGGTCGGGGCTCGCGCCGGGATCGTGGCCGGTCACGGGTTGAGCGGGATGGCCGAGCGGTTCGAGGCGATGGGTGGCTCCGTGGCCTGGTCCGCTCGACCAGGTCAAGGGTTCACCCTCCAGGCCTCCCTGCCGATCGGTGCGGTATCGGCCGCCGGAGACGTGCGTCGCTCGGGTGCGCCACTTGAGTCCTCGGGCGTGCTCGGCGGTGCGGCCGACGCTGCGGATCTGGAGGCGGCCGTCGTGGATCGGGTCGGGGGAAGTGGGCTCGGGTGAGCGTTCGGGTGGTTGTCATCGACGACCAGACCCTGGTGAGGCAAGGGATCGTCGGCCTCCTCGGCCTGTCGGGTGAGGTCGAGGTGGTCGGCCAGGCCAGCGACGGGGCCGAGGGTCTGGAGGTGATCGAGCGCCTGGAGCCCGAGGTGGTCCTGCTCGACCTGCGGATGCCGGTGTTGGACGGCCTCGGTGTGCTCCAGCACTTGGCGACCTTGGGCAATCGGACGCCGGTGCTCGTGCTGACGACCTTCCCCGACGACGAGGCGCTCATCGCGGCGATGCGAGCTGGGGCGCGGGGCTACCTGCTCAAGGACGTCAGCCTCGATCAGCTGGTCGACGCCATCTCCACGTTGGCGGTCGGCGGCACCCTCATTCAGCCATCGGTGACCGAGGCGCTGGTCCGGCACCTGGCCGGCACGTCGGCCGACGTCGACCCAGCGGGCTTGGCTCCCGAGCCGCTGACCCCGCGGGAGACCGAGGTGTTGCGGCTGTTGTCGGGGGGCTACTCCAATCGTGAGATCGCGGAGGCGATGTTCCTGGCCGAGGGCACGGTCAAGAACCACGTATCGGCCGTGCTGCTCAAGCTGGGCGTGCGCGACCGGACCCGCGCCGTGCTGCGCGGCCTGGAACTGGGTCTCATCCAGCGCTGACCGGCCGATCCTGGACGGCGCTCGATGGTTGGTGAGCCCCATTTCACCGCCAGCTCAGTCCCGCGCCTGCCTTTGTGGAGTGCTGGCCACAGCGGGGTGTGGCTAACGCTCCACGGATCGAGAGCTGCCGGTCTCGTGACGCGCGAATCGGGTGGCGGGCAGATGTGTGGAGTGCTGGCCACAGCGGAGTGTGGCTAACGCTCCACGGATGCCGCGACGGCGACACAGCCGGGGCGACGGCATACGCGCGGCCGACCGGACCACCCGCGGACGGCCATGACCGCCGCCAACTCAGCGGCGAGTCGGCAACTCGCGCCCGCGACATCCCGCCAGGTCGCCCGGATGGTGAGCCACCCGCGGCCACTTGCTCGCCGATCCCGTCCGGCATCGGTATGCCGTCCGTCAGCCCCTTCGTGACCGAGCCGGCCGTCGAGTTCGACGATCAACCAGAGGTCGGGGAACGCGATGTCGTGCCGTTGAGCGGTGCCGATCGAGTGCTGCGCAACGCCGGGCGGCAGGCCGTGGGCAGCCAGGACATCCCGGACGAACCGGACCTCCAGCGGGCTCTCCCGGCCGGCCTCCACCTCGGCCAGGATCTCCCGAAGGTCCGCTGCGTGGCGTTGGCGTGGCCGGGTGGCCAACGCGGTGCGCAGGGCCCTCGGGGTCGTCAACCGACGAGAGCATCCACGCGCGATCACGGCGATGGCGGCGTCGAGGTCGCCGATCTGCGCGAGGTCGAACACCGTGTGCTCGATCGTGGTACGCCACGGCCACAGCAGATCGTGGGTCCTCGTTTCGGCATGCGCGCTGCGATGTACCCGCACTCCAGCGGATTCGGCGATGCGGCGATCGGCGGGGATGAGGACGTCGATGAGGCGCGGCTCCGTGGTCGCCAACCCATGGAGGTATGCCGCCGCGTCATGCGACAGTGCCGCGTCGGTGCCGCAGGCGAGCAGCGCGGCCGTGGCTCGGGTGAGGAAAGTGTCGCGCCCCGGCACGGTGAGGTAGACCCCGCGATGGGGGCGGCTCCATCGGCCGGTCGCGACCCGATGAGCCAATTGCCGCTCGCTCAGGTGGCCGTCGCGGCACTGGGCAAGGGTGAGTATGCCGTGCTGATCCTCGGCCAGTCGGGCCAGTTGGCTTCGGGTGAGCGGTGCCCCGGGGATCCACAGCGGTGCCCCAGCGAGCGGCCCGAGGTGTCGAGCCTCCTGCCGCGCCGCCCACTGGACCGCGGTTTGGTCACGTCGGGACGGAGTTGTGGCACTGGAGGCCGAGGAAGCGTGGGTCATGCCCCCAGGTTGTCGCAGCCGAGGCGAAGCCCGCAGAAGTTATCCACAGGCACCCCCACGGTGCGGTCTCGGCGCTGGGGGTGCCCGCCCGAGCTGGGTGGAGATCTGTGGAGTGTTGGCCACACCGGGGTGTGGCTCACGCTCCACAGATAGAGTGGGTGCGGCCCTCGCGACGCGTGAAACGGTGGCGGGGAAGATCTGTGGAGTGCTGGCCACAGCGGGGTGTGGCTAGCACTCCAATGATCCAGGCAGTGGGAGCGTTGACCGCCAAGCCGCCGGGGGAGAGCGGCATACCGAAGCCAGCGGGGTGTCGGCGACGGAGGAGAGTCCCGTGGAGTGGTGGGGTTTGAGGTCCGTCGGCGGGGCTGCGTGAGGTAGGCGGCCATCGGCGAGATCGAGAGGAAAGGGCGAGAGCGAGGGGAAGGGGTCAGCCGGCGGGCTTCCCGTGCAGGTCACCGCGCGCGGCGAGTTCATCGACGATCCGGGCGTGCAGAGCCTCGTCGATGATGAACTTCCGGTGCCACACGGCATACCCGAGCGCCACCAGGATCGCGGGGATGATGAGCATCGCGACCTTGAGGATCCACAGCCCGGCGGGCGTGACGTCAGCGGCGGACTGAGCGCTGTTGATGCCCGCGATGATGACGGTCGCCGAGACGATCGCGGTGTTCATCGCGGCGGACACCTTGTTGATGAACGGCTGCAGCGCGAACGTCACCGCGCCGTTGCGCTGGCCGAGCTTCCATTGGCCGTATTCGATCGTGTCGGCCTGGAAGACCAGCATGAGCACCATGATGAACGCGGCCAGGAAGAACAGCAGGAAGGCGACGATGCCCAGGATGATGATGTTCATCGGCGCCAGGGCGAAGGCCACGTATGCCGTGCAGATCAGCGCCGTCGCCCAGCCATAAATGGTGCGGCGCGGCCAGCGCCGAGCGAACCACGGGAAGCTGACCAAACCGGCGATCTGGCCCACTCCGACGCATAACGCGAAGACTGGGAAGACCGATTCGTCACCATAGGCGTACTTGAAGAAGTAGAGACCGAACGCACTCGTCGTGCCGTAGCCCAGCATGAACAACAGGAAAGCCGTTGCGGTCCAGATGAGTTGGTCGTTGCGGAAGATCGCCCGACCCAGCTCCCGTATGCCGGTGCGCTGGCCGTCGAGGTCGATGTCGGTGCGCTCGCGAACGAAGAGGATCGTCACCCACATGAACACGACCATGAGGATCGACACGACGATCGCCACCGTCTGCCAGGCCGCGGGCGTCCCACTTTCCCAGTCCGAGATCGCCGCGACGACCGGAGGCACGGCCGCCACCACGGCGAACTGACCGACGTTGGCGAAGGTCTTGGCGGTCGACGCAAGCGACTCTCGCTCGGAAGGCGCCAGCGACAAGGCCGGCAGCATCCCCCAGTAGGAGATGTCGTGGCTGGACCACGCGATCCCCCACAACAGATTGACCAAGGCGAAGACGACGACGAACGAGGTGCCGGTCAGTGCAGTGTCGGTGAACAGCAGCACCGTGAAGACCGCCGACACCAATCCACCGAGCGCTAGCCAGGGGCGGAACTGGCCCCACCGAGACCGGGTGCTGTCGACCAATGCCCCGACGATCGGGTCGAGGACCGCGTCGAGAATGCGGATGACGAGAAGCACGATCGTGACGGCCCACATCGTCGAGTCCGGGACGTCGAGGACATCGGTGAGATAGAAGACGAGATAGAACGCGACGAGGGTGTAGGCCATGTCGCGACCAAGGGTCCCGACCCCGAAGATCCACTGGTTGCGCCGCCCTCCCGCGCCCCCCGCGCCCCCCGCGGCCGCGGCGTCACCCGCGCCAGCAGCCTCCCCCGCGCCAGCAGTGCCGCTCACTCGATCCCCGGCTTCAGGCGTCAGCGACCGAAGGTGCCGTGGGGTCCACACCCGCAGCGTTGGCCTGCTCGCGCGCGATGTAAGCCTCCAGATCGGCGATCGAGTCGGTATTGCGCTTGGCGACCGTCAAGAGCGAAGACATGGTCGCTACCTCTTCGACCTGCTCCTTGATGAACCACTGCATGAACTGCTCAGCGCCGAAATCGTTGTCCTCACGAGCAATTCGCGTCAGCCCGTAGACCTGGTCAGTCACCGCTCGCTCCTGGGTGAGCGCCAATTCGATCGGCTCCACAACCCCATCGAAGCGCGAGCGCGGTGGCTCACTGCCCGGAATGGTCACCTCGGCATCGGTGTCCAGCAGATAGCGCACCATCATCATCGCGTGGTCGCGCTCCTCGCGAGCCTGCTGATAGAAGAACGACGCCATCTGCGGCATGGTCAGCGCGTCGAAGTGGACGGCGATCGCTACGTACTGCAGATGCGCCGACAACTCGTTGCCGATCTGGGTGTTGAGCGCGTCGGCAAACCGGGTCGAGGTCATTTCGCCACTGTAGCGGCGCGCCCGACCGCACTCGCACCTTCGCCCGCGGAGCCTAGAGTGGCGACATGACGGCTGGCGAGGTCCCCGCAGCGGGTGGGCAGCGGCCCGTGGAAGGTGCCGACGCGGCATACGAGGACCGCGAAGAGGAGTATGCCGCGGGGTTGCGTGCGTGGGACGGCCTTCCGGGCATCCCCGCCTCGGCCGGCGCCTTGATCCGGGACTCAGCCGGACGCATCTTGTTGCTCAAGCCGACCTACAAGAAGGGCTGGACCATCCCGGGTGGCGTGATGGAGGCCGACGGTGAGACGCCGTGGCAGGCCTGCCAGCGCGAACTCCTCGAGGAGACTGGCTTGACGGTCGCGGCCGGGCGACTCGCAGCCGTCGACACGCGCCCGGCGAAGCCCCGCAAGGCGATGGGCCTGCGGTTTCTCTTCGACTGCGGCATCCTCACCGAGGCTCAGATCGCGACGATCACCCTGCAGCGCGAGGAGTTGAGCACCTACGCATTCGTCGCCCCGGCTGAGGCCCTGACGATGCTGCGGCCAGCGGTGAGCCGCCGCGTCGCAGCAGTCCTGGGCACCGACCACTGTCGCTACCTCGAGGATGGGCGAGCGGTCGACGGGGTGCCGCACGTCGGCCCGCAACCTGACCCACACGTCGGCCCGCAACCTGACCCACACGTCCTCCCCGAGGCCATTGCGTCCCCCGACATTGACCGCACGATCGAGCAGATCGAGGGGGTCAGGTGGCCGGACCCACCCGCCGACGCCACTGCGCTGATGCGCCGATGCCACGAGCTGAGGCGTATGCCGTTGGGTCACCTCGGCGTCGAAGACCTGAGGCTTCTCATCGCCCAAGACGTCGGGACCGAGGCGGTGCTCCCGATGGCCTTGGGCATGCTGCGGATCAACCCGCTCCTCGAAGGGGACCTCTACCCGGGCGATGTGCTCGCCGCCGTGCTGCGCCGTCCGGACGCCTCGTGGGCAAGCCATCAGGCTGAGGCTGATCTGCTCCGGGAGGCGTTGGTCAGGCTTGACCCGGACGACCCCGACTACCCCGTGGACACCGACCTCACCGAGTTGGTCGAGCACGTGCGCAGCGTCCTGGGCTGACGAAGGCAGGACCACCCGAGGGGAAATTCTGCGGATTCCTCGGCAGGAGACGGTATCCAGCACCCGGCCCGCTCCTCATGGACGGTTGAAACCTGGCGCACGGGGTGCCCGGGTCCGACCGAAGGAACCGTTCATGAAAAAGTCAACTCTCCCAACCCGTTTGCTCGCCCTTGCCGCTGCCGTCGCCACCGCTGCAACGGTCGCCGTCGGAGGTGCCTCATCAGCCGAGGCGGCCAAACGGCCGACGAGCGCCGACGTGTCGTCCGCTAGGCCGGCGCTGTCCGCCGAGGCCAAGGCCGCCGGCACCGCCAAGTTCGGCGCCGCCGCCACCGAGACCCAGATCCTTGAGGCCTACTGGACGCCCGAGCGGATGCGCGCGGCCAAGCCCGCCGAGGACGACTCGGCGCTTGCCAGCGCCGCGACGGCATACGTGCAGAAGCAGCAAGCCGACCAGAAGGCCGGGCGTAAGCCGGTCACCAACGACGGTCCGGTGCGCAGCGCCGACGGCGTGGCGAGCAAGGTCTTCGGCCCAGCCGCCACCGCGGGTGGCTTTGCCGCCGCCTACAACCCGAACCTGCCCTATTACGTGCCGACGGCCTACACCGCGGGCAAGGTCTTCTTCACCAAGCCCGGCATCGGCAACTACGTCTGCTCAGGCACCATCGTCAACTCCGAAGGCAAGGACACCGTCTGGACCGCCGGCCACTGCGTTCACGGCGGCAGCGGCGGCACCTGGCACACCAACTGGACGTTCGTGCCGGCCTACGACGACGACCTGGCCAACCCGCGTCCCTACGGCACCTGGTCGGCGAACCAACTGTGGTCCAAGTCGGCCTGGACGGGCAGCTCGGACTTCTCCCAGGACATGGGCGTCGCGATCATGAACACCAACTGGGGCTACCACATCGTCGACTACTTCGGCGGCCAGGGCCTGACGACCAACCGCGGCAAGAGCGGCGTGTGGGAGAACGCGTTCGGCTATCCGGCCGAGTCCCCCTTCGACGGCGGCAACCTCATGCAGTGCTGGGGCTCGACCTCACCCGAGTGGGACGCCTGGCTCTGGTGGTCGCAGACGGTCAAGATCCCCTGCGACATGACGCGCGGCTCGTCCGGCGGCGGCTGGCTCTACGGCTACAACGGCAACTGGGGTCAGCTCAACGGCGTCAACAGCCGCATCGACCGGATCGTCGGCCCGACCATCATGCTCTCGCCCTACTTCGACGACGATGCATGGGGCCTCTACACCTCGACCCGCTACCTGTGATCGATCGACCGATGACCGATCACGTGGTGCGGCAGGCGCGTCCGGTTCCCCCGGGCGCGCCTGCGCGCGTGTGCGGGTGGTCGCCTACCGTGTCTGGTATGCCGTCTGCCCGCCGTTCGCTCCCCCGGCATCGATCCTTCGTGCGGTGGTTTGCCGGGGTGGCCCTGCTCCTGGCCGGAGTGGCCGGAGTGGCCGGAGTGGCCGGAGTGGCCGGGTGTGCCAGCCGCGGGATTCCCGGCGGGTCCGCTGGCGGCTCCACGGGGGCCAACGTGGGTGTGTCGACGGGGGCCATCGTGGGTGAGCCGACGGGGGCCGGCGTCGGTTCACATGCGGTGACCGGGCTGGGCGATTCGAGCGCTGTGGCGACTGGCCAACAGGTTCAGCCCGTCCCTCCCGGTGCGGTGCCAGCGCCACTGCCCGAGCCACCAGGATCGGTCATCCCGACCCCGGCCCTGTCCGACCCCGTTGCCGGACAGCGCATCCGACAGATCCCCTGGACCGTCGTCAGCGCCGACCCCGCGGCTCGTCAGGTGGTCATCCAGGTGGTGGTGGGCGGCATACCGTGCGATCGGGTGACCGGTCTTGACGTCGCGGAATCCGCCGACTCGGTGCGCGTCGCCGTCTGGGCCGGGCCGGAAGCCGGCGCGTCCGGCTGCGATGGGCCGCAACCGGCGCTCGCCCAGATCGTCTGGCTGAGGGTCCCGCTCGCGTCATCGGTGGGGACTCGTACCCTCACCGCAACAGGATAAAAACGGCTGTATCGGTCATCGGGTGGGCATCCTTTACCCTTTCTTGGGTTTCCCGGGAGGATATTCAGATCATCGACGGCCTAGCGTGACGACATCTCTCCCTCGGTCGTGACATGGAGCGGCCGGGGCATCCGTCAAAGGAGCCCGAATGCAGCACAAACCCATGCGCGCCTTGGCGTTGGTCACGACCGCCGCCGTTGCCCTGTCGATCACGGCCACCTCGGCCTCCGCCGGGGACTTTCCCGTCCCGAGCTTCCACGAGTTCGTCGCGTCGACCTACCAGGACGAGGACGCGGTCTATGTCGTGAACGGTGACGAGCCGGCATACGACGTCGGGGACTTGCGCGAGCTCTACGATCGGATGACCGACTCGCAGCGATTCGCCTCTCGCCACGACCCGATCGACGGGCTCATCGTCAACCGGGTCCGCGGGGTCGACGACAAGTGGTCGGCAAGCCAAGCGCTCAACCTCACGTACTGCGTCAGCACGAAGTTCGGAACCAACCACGCCAGAGTGGTCACCGCCATGGCCGCGGGAACCGGCTTGTGGGAGGCCGCCACGACCAAGGTCAACTTCACCTACGTCCCCGCGCAGGACGGTGCTTGCACCACTCGCAACTCGAGCGTCGTCTTCTCTGTCGAGCCGACGACCACGACCCAATACATCGCTCGGGCGTTCTTCCCCAGCACGTCCAAGCGCGGGCGCAACATCTTGGTCAACGCGACCTCGCTCTATAACTCGGGCTCGTGGACGCCGGGCAACATCATGGGTCACGAACTCGGTCACGTGCTCGGGTTCCGCCACGAGCACACTCGGCCCGAGGCCGGCACGTGCTTTGAGGACAACAACTGGCGTCCGCTGACTCCCTACGACCGGGCCTCGATCATGCACTACCCGCAGTGCAACGGCAGCTCGACCGACCTGAGCATGACCGAACAGGACCGCATCGGTGTTCGCGCGCTCTATGGCAGTTGAGACCACGCTGCGCTGAGCGACTGCGGCGCAGCCCGGAAGCATCGTCGCGGGTGTCCGGGGCCGGTCCGTGGCCCCGGACACCTGTCTGCTTGTTCCTCGGGCCTGCTACTGCATCAAGGTGATTCCGTCGACGCGCCACCCAGCAGTGTCGCGGACCACGGACACCAGATAGATTCCGCGCACCTCCTTCAATGCTCCGGCCGGTGCCCCGGAGGCGTCGACGAGTTTGGTCGGGCGCAGGGTGAACAGCACGTCCACGAGCGTCTCGCCGACCCGCCTGGGCTCGTTGCTTGGGGTCACCTCACGCAGCAGCATCGGCTCGCTCACGGTATGCCGCCCCGGCCCCAACGCCGCGGCAATGCCGGCCTCAACGCTCGGGCAGGCGCTGCACCGGGTCGTCGTCAGCGGGCGCAGGAGGCCGGTCTGCCCGGTGGCGTAGCTGGCGTTGACCTTCGCGAAGAAGTGCCGGACGAACGCCACCGCGCCCGCCTGGGTGTCGGCCCGGGCCTCCTCCGGCACGTCGCTCGGATAGGGGTTCGGCGCTGGCTGAGAGCCGGTTGACCGGGGTGTGCCTGCTGGGGTGGCGGTCCGCGAGCCCGCGGCTCCACCGCTGGGAGCTGCGGTGCCGCTCGGCGTCGGCGCCTGGGTGCCGGTGGGCGCTGAACAGCCGCCCAGGGCTGCAAGGACGAGAGCGGCCGCAAGCGTGGTCGACGCGAGAACTCGCCTCCCCAAGCCAGCGACATGGGCGGCCGACTGTGTGGGTCGCGGCGACATCGGCTGTGTGGTTCGCGGCGATATCTGCATCGTGGTTCGCGGCGACATCGGCATCCTCCCTGCGGCGGTCTTCGCGTTCCCCGAAGTCTGACATGGACTAGCGTCGGCTCGGTCCACCAGACCTGGGAGAGGCTGCCGCGATGACTATGGCCACCAAGGCCCCGAGCACCGACTGTGCGCCGACGGTGCTCGTGCGCAACGTGCGGCTTGTTCCGGTCGGCGGCGTCCCTGCACCGGACGCTCCCGTGGACCTGCGGATGGCGGGCGGACGAATCGTCGCCGTCGCACCGACCGGCGAGTTGCGGGCCGGACCCGACGACGCCGACACACATGACGCCCAAGGGCGGTGGGCAATCCCAGGGCTCTGGGATCACCACGTCCATCTCGCCCAGTGGGCCGACACCTTGGGTCGGGTCGACATGTCCGGCACCATCAGCCCGGAGGCAGTGACCGAACGGATTCGACACCACATCCGCCAGCTCCCACCGAGCGACCTGGACAGCGTCGTCGTCGGCTTCGGGCATCGCAGCGCGACCTGGGCCAGGCAGCCGACGGTCGCCGAACTCGACGCGGTGTCGGGGCGTCACCCGGTGGCGCTGGTCAGCGGCGACGGGCACAACGGGTGGCTCAACTCGGCGGCGCTCGCCCTGCTCGGCGCTGGCTCGCCCGACCCTGGCCACACCGGCGCTGGCCACACCGGCGCTGGCCACACCGGCGCTGGCCACACCGGCGCTGCCCCCGCTGGCGGGGTGCTCACGGAGAACGCCTGGTATCCGGTCTGGGCCCGGTTGACCGACCTGCCCGGGCCGCGGGAAGCCAGACAAACGGCATACCGGACGGCGGTGGCGCGGGCCGCGGCCTTGGGGATCGTCGGCGTCGGGGACATGGAGTTCGGCGACGGATTCCTCGACTGGCCAGCCCGATTCGCGGCCGGGGTCCGGGACCTGCGGGTGCGGGTCGCGGTGTATCCGGATCGGCTGGCGGCCGTGTTGGCGGCCGGGCTGCGCAGCGGCGACGTCCTCGGCGACACCGGCGGCCTGGTGCGGATGGGACCACTCAAGGTGATCTCGGACGGCTCGCTCAACACGCGGACGGCCTGGTGCGATCATCCGTATGCCGATGCGCCCGACCTTCCCGACCTCGCCGATCCGTGCGGCGTGGCGAACGTCAGCGCGGGCGAGCTGCTGGAGCTGACCCGACAGGCGACGGACGGAGGCCTGCGGATGGCGATTCACGCCATCGGCGACGCGGCCGTCGCACAGGCCTTGGACGTCTTCGGGGCTGCCGGAGCGACCGGGACGATCGAGCATGCCCAGTTGATGCGACGGCCCGACATCGTCCGGATGGCCCACCTCGGCGTGGGCGCAAGTGTTCAGCCGGCGCACCTGCTCGACGACCGAGACGTCACGGCGCGATGTTGGCCCGACCGTGCCGACCGGTGCTTTCCCTTGCGGTCGATGCTGCAGGCGGGGGTGGCTGTGCTGCTGGGATCGGATGCGCCCGTGTCGCCGCTAGACCCTTGGCTGGCCATGGCGGCGGCAGTCCACCGCAGCGCCGACGAGCGAGCGCCCTGGAATGCCGGCGAGGCGTTGACGGTGGCACAGGCGCTGGCGGCGAGCACCGATGGGCAGACGACTCTTCGCGTGGGTAGTCGCGCTGACCTCGTCCTGCTCGACGCCGACCCGCTCGCTTCGGCTGAGACTGGCTCCGGTGGGTCACGTGTCGATGCGGCGGGTCCCGAGGGGGCGGGGCTCAGGGCCGAGCTAAGCGCTGCGGCGGCCCAGCGATTGCGAGCCATGCCAATTGCCGCTACCTACCTGGCCGGTCGGCTGACCTATCTCACCGGTAACGGCCCTCAAGCTCGGGCGTGACGGCGCCAGCCGCGATGACCTCGGCATAGAAGCGGCCGCTGCCCTTGATCGACCGCTCCTGCGTGTCGTAGTCGAGACCGACGAGACCGAACCGGGGCACCTCGCCTTCGGCCCATTCCCAGTTGTCGACGAAACACCAGTGGTAGTAGCGCTCGAACGGCAACCCAGTAGCCCGGCCGGCCGCGACCACCTCGAGATGATCGCGAACGAACTGCGCTCGGAATCGGTCGGTGTTGTCACACGTCCCGTTTTCGGTGACCCAGATCGGCGCTGGCCAGCGGTCGTAGGCCCACCGAGCCACGCGGGCCAGGCCCTCGGGGTAGATCTCCCAGCCCAGATCGTTGACCTCGGCGCCCGGTCTGGTGGCGTCCCCGAAGCGGCTGACCCAGGTCCGGGAGTAGTAGTTGATCCCGAGATAGTCGTAATAGCGGCCGGGATGCACTCCGACGGGGCGGCGCAGCGGCATACCGAATCGGCCGGTGCACAGCGCCTCGGTGAGGATCCCTTGAAACAGCCGCTCTTGCGCCCGGGCCAGCCCGCGCAGCATCGGGCTGGCGGAGTTGGCTGGGTCAAAGACGCGCAGGTGCATGGCAAACCCGACGCGGGTCGCCTTCCCCGGGCGCAGAGCGTGGATGAGGTCGTATGCCGTGACGTGGGCATGCGCGAGATTGGTCATCACCCGAACCGTGCGGGGAAGTGACCGCACGCCGGGCGGGAAGGTGCCGTAGAAGTAGCCAAACGTCGCATAGACGTTCGGTTCGTTGATCGTGCACCAGTCCTCGACAAGGTCACCGAGCTCGTTGACGACCCGGGCGACGAAGCGAAGGAAAATCGGCACGCAATCGGGGTGCTCGAAGGCTCCCATCGACTCGAACCAGCGCGGGTTGTTGAAGTGATGCAAGGTGAGCAAGGGGCGGATTCCCTTGTCACGCAACAGAGTCAACTCGTCCCGATAATGCTGAAAGGCATCGCCATCGAACCTTCCCGGCTGTGGCTCGAGTCGAGCCCACTCGACCCCGAGCCGGTAGGTCTGAATGCCGAGCTGGGCCATGAGCTCGGTGTCCTCTCGCCAGCGGTTCCAGTGATCGGTGGCCCGGACGGGGCTGGAGCCGTCGGCGATGTGGCCGGGGGTTCGGGCCCAGTCGGCCCAGTTGGTGGATGCACAGCCCCCCTCGATCTGGGTGGCCGCAGTCGCCACCCCGAGCAATATGCCGTCGAGGGAAAAGCCCTCTGGGGATACCGAGCCTGGCGAGGCGTCGGACCGACCGTCGTCAGCGGGGGCGCTCATGAGCCGAAGGCCTGAGGGTGGTCGCTAGCCGTGGCGGCTGCGCGCAGTCGATCGGCCAGGGCGGGCGGGACGACCGTGTCCGGATCGCGCAGGGCGCCCAGCGCCGCCCGCACGCCGACCAGGCCGGCATACAGGGCGGGGCAGGTGGGGCACGACGCGAGGTGGGCCTCGAGCGCGCTGCGGGTGCCCAGGTCGAGATCCCCGTCCAGGTAGTCACTCACTCGGGAGCGGGCATCCCAGCAGCGCAACGGGATTCCCGCCAAGGCGGCCCTGCGCTCGGTCCCGCGGGCCAGGTGGGTGACCAGCATGGCGCGCGCTCGGCTGATGCGCTGTTTGGCGGCGGCGAGCGAAACCTCCTGGATGTCAGCGACTGTCGCGGCCGTGCGGCCCTGCACGTCGTGCAGGACGACCGCAGATCGGTAGGTGGCCGGCAGGTGGATGATCGCGTCCCGCAACTCCTCGGCTTTCTCAGCCCTCAGGACGACGGTCTCGGCATCGACGGTGTAGGCGTCATCGCGCCAACTCAGCTCGACTCGTTCAGCTAGGTCTTCCGCGTCGGTCGGATCGCTGCGGTCGGCCCGAACCAGATCGATGAAGCGATGGTGCAGGATCCGGTGCAGCCAGGTGTCGGGGGAGGAGTCGCCGCGGAAATCATGCCCGCGTTCCAGGGCGCGGACCACGGTGTCTTGGACAAGGTCTTCGGCAGTGGCTGAGTCCTTGGTGAGCACGCGCGCGTAGCGCAGCAGACCCGGGACGGCGGCGGTGATGTCGTCGTGGGTGAGGCCCATGCGACAACGGTATGCCGTCCGTCCCGGCCTTGGTCAGTGGGCCGGAACGGACGGCATACGGAGGGCCGATGGCCCGGGGTTCAGGAGTTCTTGTTGGTGCTGATCTTGAACGGCAGGTAGAGCGGGCAGACCCGGACCACGCCCGTGACCAGCATGATGGCGGCGACGATCCACAGGACGATGGCGAGGGCGCCCTTGGCCACGGTGAGGGCGAGGATCGCGGCGACGACGGCGATGACGATGCGGATCATCCGGTCGGTGCTGCCGACGTTGAGCTTCATGGTGAGTCGTGTCCTTCGTTGGCGGTGAGTGTCGAACGTCGCATGGACGGCGCAAGGCGCCAGATGGTGACAGCCTCAGGGCGTGATCTAGATCACATGGATTGGTGGCGCTCGCGATACGCGGCGAGTTCCCGGCGGCCTTCCTCGCTGAGGGTCGGCCCGATGTCCTGCAACCGTGGGAGAAGGTGCCGCTCGGTGGTGAGCGCGCGGAACATCACCGGGACGGTGATCTCATGTTCCGGTCGTTGCTCGACAACGACCGGATCGCCGGCCTGGACCGGGCCTGGAGTAAGCACGCGCAGATAGGCCCCCGTGCGGCCGCGGTCGGCGAACCGCTTGACCCAGTGCGGCTCCCCGATGGCCCTGGCAAACGTGCTGCATGGGATGCGGGGCCCGGTCACCTCGAGACGGACCACATCGCCGATTCGCCAGATCTCCCCGACGAGCGCAGCGTCGACGTCCAGGCCCACGGTAGTGAGGTTCTCACCGAAACTGCCTGGGAGGAGCGGCCGGCCGATCTCGACTGCCCAGTGGGCGAGTTCCTCGTGCGCGACGGCATACACCGCTTGATCGGACCCGCCGTGGTGGCGGCGGTCGCCGACGACGTCCCCGACCAGGCCGCTGCCGAGCCCAGTCCGCTTGTCGCCGGGGTCGCGCACCTCCTGCGGTCCGGCAGCGGGAGTCTTGTGTATGCCGGTCGGCTGGCCTCCGCTGTCGCCGTCCGGGCGCAAGGTGCCGACATTGACGGCGAGCAGGTGGGCCATGAGTGGGGACTCTAGCTGTCGGTGCCCGCAGCCACCCCGGGAGCCACGCTGCTGGCGGCCTCGGTCTCGATGTCATCGGTCTCGGTGTCATCGAGCGCCGTGACCTCACCCTCTGGAAGCGGCCACATCGCCGGGAACTCCGTGTCGCCCCAATCGGTGCCGAACTGGGCTCGGTAGGCCTTCCCGGCGACGTTCAGCGTCGGGAAGTAGAGGATCTTCTCGGTCACCTCGTCGAGCTCGTAGGCCTCCAACTTGCCCTTGACCACGCTCTTGAGCTCGGCGAACGCCAGGGTGGTGCCTTGCTCCTCGAGGTCGACGACCAGCTCGGCGAGCATGTCGGCAGCCGTGGTGTCGATGTCCGAGATCGGCTCTCCGGCCACGAGAATCCACTTCGGCGTCGGGTCGGACGAGGCCAAGCGAGTCACCTGTTGGGCAAAGGTCCGGGCGTTGGCAAAGAACAGGGGCGCGTCGAATCGGAAGATGATCAGGCCCGGCATCGAGGTCAGACGGGGGCGGTGGGTGATGTCGTGGTAGCCCGGGTGGCCCTTCTCACGTCCCAGCACCGCTTGGTAGGGCCACCAGGCCCGGCGGAAGACGTTGAGGATCGAGAGACCGACGGCAACTCCGATGCCCGGCAAGACTCCGAGCACCGCCACCGCAAGGGTTGCAGCGATCGACAACCAGAACTCCACGCGACGTTGCGACCACAGCTTCCGCGCAGCAGCAACTTCGGCGAGCGAGAACGCGGCGATGACGACGATCGCGCCGAGGACAGACATCGGCAAGGCCGACAACAAGTTCGGGGCGACCAGGAGCAACACGAGAATGGCCAGCGCTCCCATGAGGCCGGTGACCTGGCTGCGAGCCCCGGCCTTGAAGGCCACCGCGGTCCGCGAGCCGCTCGTGCTCACTGCGAAGCCCTGGAAGAAGCCGGCGAGCACGTTGGCGGCACCGATACCGACCATCTCCTGGTTGCCGTCCACGGGCTGTCCAGTCCGTCTGGCGTATGCCGATGCCGTCGAAATCGTGTCGGCAAGGGCAACCAGGGTGATCCCTAGTGCACCGGCGATCAAGAGGCCGAGGTCACCGATGGAGACCCACGGGATCGTCAACGGGGGGAACCCCTGCGGCAGATCTCCGACCACCTTGACGCCTTTGGAGGGCAGATCGAAAGACATGGATGCCGCGATGCCGATGATGACGGCCACCAGCACGGCTGGGACCCGCGGGAGCACCTTCTGGAGCGCCTTCATGACGACCAGGGCGAGGACACCGATCCCCAACGCCCACATGTTCGTCGCGCCGGCGAGGATCTTCTCCGTTGTGGCCACGATCTCGCCGAGCAGCCCATCGGCCTCGATCGAGAAACCGCAGAGTTTGCGCACCTGTCCGACGAGGATCGTCAGCGCCAGACCGTTCATGTAGCCGACCATCGTCGGCTTGGACAGAAGGTCGGCGACGAACCCGAGCTTGGCAGCTCCGGCGGCGATCATGAAGACGCCGACGAGCACCGACTGGACTGAGGCGAGGACGACGGCGCGGACCGGGTCGCCCCCCGATGCCAGCAGCGGCAAGATCGAGGCGGCGATCATCGGTCCGAGCGATGAGTCCGGCCCCAGAACGAGCACCCGGGACGGGCCGAATACGGCATACGCCACAAGGCACATGATCGAGGTGTAGAGCCCGGTGATCGGCGGAAGGCCTGCGAGTTGGGCGTAGGCCATCCCCTGCGGCACGAGCAACGCGGTGAGGCTGAGCCCCGCCAGGAGGTCGTCCTTGAGCCAGCCCCGCTCGTAGTGCGGGAGCCAGGTGAGGATGGGCAGCCAGCGACGCAGTCCCGACCGAGGTGAAGGCGGAACGCGCAGCGGCCCACCAGGGCCCGTGGTCGAGCCTGAGGAGCCAGGTGTGCTCGAGGGAGTGGAGGCAGCTGCGACGGTCACGACGACGAGTGTGCCGTCCCCAGCGCCTCATGCCAACAGCAGGCCACCAGGGTGTGGCCAGAGAGCAAACAGCGACTCTGGTGCTGCCGACCCAGCGGCGGCCCGCCGACGCGGTCGAGTTCAGTGCCCGGCGGCAGCGTCCAGCCGCGCGAGGGCCTCGGACCAGCGCGCTTTCATCGCGTCGAGGTCGCCAGCGACGTGCTCGTGCCGGATAGAGACGAAGGTCTGCTCTCCCTGGGGGTCCAGGTGGAGGTCTACAAGCGAGCGGGGGGCGTCTTCGGAGGCGTGCCACGAGAGCCGGACCTGCTCCATGGGGTGGTAGCTGCGCCAGACACCGTGCGTGCCGTCGACGGCCCGCCAATGCTCGCCCTTGTTACCGAGCTTGGCGCCCTCGCCGAGGAACGCCGCGACACCATCATTGGTGCTCAGCACATGCCACACGTGGTTGAGGTCGTGGGACAACAGCGCGCTCACCTCGACGGTGTCGGGCGCGATCGATCCCTCGTCGACCACCTCGGCCTGCTGCGTGTCGGACATCATCTGCCTCCTTCTCGAGCGGCCGCCCGCGTGCGGCGGGGCCGCGGTTTCCTGCTGGGTCCATCCGACTCCAAACGCCGCAGGAACGCAACCTCGGGACCGCTGCTTGACGGTCCCGTGCTCCCGGTATGCCGTCTCTGCCCCTTCCCCGTCAACGCTCCTTCCCAGGTCCGGTACCCACTCGTGTGCCCCCGCTGGAATCTCACCGGAAAACCTCACACTCGCCGATGATTTCCGGTCGATCAGGGCCTGATGTACCCGAAAACCTCACACTCGCCGATGATTTCCGGTCGATCAGGTGGTTGAGAGGCTGAATTCCTATCTTTGGCGAGGGTTTTCCCAGAAGCGAGACGGCCAGAACCGAGACGGCAGGAACCGAGACGGCCAGAACCGAGACGGCAGGAACCGAGACGGCAGGAACCGAGACGGCAAGGTCGAGAGCACCCAGAGGTGAGGCGTCCGCGGAGGTGGCTAGCCGGCATACCCCTGGAGGAAGGCGGCCATGAGCGGCCCGGCGGTCTTGGATCCGGAGAGGCCTTCCTCGACGTAGACGGCGACCGCGAGGTCACCGCGGATGGCGATCATCCAGGCGTGGGCCTTTGTTGTCCCGTCAGCGGCGAACTCGGCGGTTCCCGTCTTGGCTCCCTCGGCGATCCCGGCGAGCGAGCGGGCGCTGCCCTCGGAAACGACGCCAGCCAACATGCTGCGCAACGCCTGGGCCTCGTCAGCGGTGAGGGGCTTCTGAGGAGCCTGCGGGGTGATCGGCGCAGGGGGTGAACTCGGCGAGGGGCTCGCGCTCGCGCCGGCACCGACAGAGCCTGAGTCACCTGAGCCCGAACCGTCGCTCACGCCCTCACCCGTGCCCGACGCGGTCCCGGCACTGGACGCCGGTCGGTCCACCAGGCGGGGGACCAGAGTCTGGCCGCGCGCGATGGTCGCAACGATCGTCGCCATGGTCAGGGCCGATGCGGTGATCTTGCCCTGGCCGATCATCGAGGCTGCGTGTTCGGTCTGGGTTGCCTCGCGCGGCACCGAGCCGACAAACCCGCTATACCCGGTGTCGTAGGGCACTCCCATACCGAGCGCGGCGGCGGCGTCGGCCAGATCGGCTTGGCTCACCGACCCTCGGGCCGAGATGAATGCGGTGTTGCACGAGTTCGCCAGCGCGGTGCGCAACGGCAACTCGCCCAGTCGACCAGCGGGGTAATCGTCGTAGTTCTTGAACACACGCCCATCGACCGTGATGTTCTCGGTGCAACTCAGCGGCGATTCTGGGGTCAATCCGGCCCGCAACAAGGCCAGGGAGGAGACCACCTTGAAGGTCGATCCAGGCGCAGCCTGTCCAGTCGTTGCCAGCGGAAGTCCCTTGGCGCCAGGCGAATTCGCGGCAGCCACGACTTCGCCGGTCGACGGGCGGATGGCCACGAGACTCGCTGCCCCGCTCGCACCGGCCAGCACCGCTTCTGCGGTGTCCTGGGCGGCCCGTTCCAATGTCGTCGTCAGTGACACTCCGGGAACCGGCGGTCGGGTGAACAGCACCCGCGATGTCGATGCCCCGCCGGCATCGGTTCCCTTGGCCGTCACCACGACCCCAGGTTGACCCGACAGCGCCTCGTCATAGCGCAACTGCAGTCCGGACAACCCCACGGTGTCCGTCCCAGAAACGCGTCCGCCGGACTTGGCGACCACCTCGGCAGTGGCGGGCCCGACCGTCCCGAGCAACGCGCGCGCGAAGGTCGCCGTCGGGGCGAGCATCGCTTGCCCTGGCATCGCGGCCCCACCGGGAATGGCCTGCACCGCGGCGGTCTTGCCGGCAATTCGGGCGTCGTCGATGCGCAACGTGATGGCGACCACGAACTGCTGCGGCCCCGAGGCGGCGACGCTCTTGACGTATGCCGTCCCGTCGATCCCCATGAGCGTCGCCAACGCGGCGGCGGACGTCTGCGCCTGTTCGGCGCTCACCCGACCCTTGTCGATGCCGACCCGATAGACGTCCTTGAGCCCGACCAGGACGTCGCCATTGGCGCCCAGGATCGAGCCCCGGGGAGCTTGCTTGCGGTCGAGCACGAGTCGTTCGGTCGCCGTCAGTTTGGGCTCCACGAGGGTCGGTGACCACAGGACGTGCCAGCTCTGGTCCGCCGCCCGGACCAGCTTGGCGTCGGTGACGTAGGTCCACTTGCCCTCCGGCCCAGCCAGATCCCAACTCCATCGCAGAGTGACCCTCGCCTGGGCGGGGTCCTCCGAAGCGGTCGTGACCGACTCGACGGTGACGCTGCGCCCGATGCTCCCTAGCCCACCGACCGCGTTGCGGACCGACTCGGCCGCGGCCGTGGGTGTGGCGCCGTCGAACGCGACCGAGCCCAAATCTCCCGAGGTGAGTCCACCAGCCAACGCGGCAGCAGCGGCTTCGGGCTTGGGCGGCTCCGGTGCGCTCGTGCACGCGGCCAAGGACCCGCCGAGGGTCAACAGACCGACAGCCACCAATGCCGAACGCCGACGAAACCCAACTCGCATGACAGACATCTTCTCCCGAATCAGCCTCGGCTCAGCCCCGGCGCCGCCTCAGGCTCGGGTCAGCCCCGGCGCCGCCTCAGCGCCCGCTCGATGTGCCCCAACCCCTCGTCCAACAACGCCCGGGTCGTCGCAAAGTTCAGCCGCGCAAACCGCCGCGCCTGTCCGCCGAATGGCACCCCGGAGTTGACCGCCACCCGGGCCTGTTCCAGCAGCCAGTCGGCCGGCTCCACCTCCAGCCCGAGCTCGCCGAAGTCGAGCCACTGCAGATAGGTCCCCTCATTGGCCACCGTCGACACCCCCGGCCACCCCGCGACAGTCGCCGCCACGACGTCCCGACAGACCGCCAACTCGCCCCGCACCTCGTCGAGCCACTCCCCGCCGTCCCGGTATGCCGCGATGCTCGCCTCCATCCCGAGCGTGGACACCCCGACCGTCTCCCACATGGGGATCGCCCGCCACGTCGCCAGGTCAGCGGCGTTCGACGTGATGACCTGCGCGCACTTGAGCCCGGGCAGGTTCCACGCTTTCGATGCCGACACCACGGTGATGGCGTGAGCGGCAGCGGCGGGTGAGCACGCGGCATACGGGATGTGGGGGCGTTCGAAGACCAGAGGGGCGTGGATCTCGTCGGACACCACGCGGGCGCCGTGCCGTTCGACGACCTCAGCCAGCCCGGCTAGCTCACCAGCGTCGAAAACCCGGCCGAGCGGGTTGTGCGGGCTCGAGATGAGCACCGTCCGGCCGCCGCTGGCGAGCGCGGCGTCGATCCCGGCCAGGTCGAAGGTCCAGCGCGCGCCATCCCTCGCCATCGGCACATGGATCTGCGGTCGGCCGGTGAGCCGCACGACGTCGAAGAACGGCATGTAGACCGGCGTCGGGATGACCACCGGGTCGTCCGGCCCGCTGAAATAGCGGATCGCCAACGACACCCCGTGCATGACGTCACCGACCAGGTGCACCCCGTCCGGGTCGATCCTCCACCCGTGTCGCTGCCCCTGCCACGCGACCAACGCGTCGGCCAGTTCGCCGCGCACCACCCCGGACGGATAGCCGAAGCTCTCGGCCGCGACGGCGCGGGTCAGCGCGGAGGCGACGGCACGGCATACGGGGTAGTCCATCTCGGCCACCCACATCGGCAGCACGTCCGGCGGGTATGCCGTCCACTTGAGCGTGCGCCGCGCGCGCAACTGCTCGGGCGTGCGGCACTGCAGGTCCAGCGGCATGAGATCAGTGGTGCTCGTCGGCCTCGGCGTCGGCCTTGGTCTGGTGGACCGTGCCGTCCGGGTGCTCCGGAGGGGCATAGATCGAATAGAGCTTGAGGGGGCCCTTGCCGCAGTTGATGACGTTGTGCCACGTCCCGGCCGGGATGACGCAGCCCCAGTCCTCCCCGAGCGCCACAGTCTGCTCGACGATCTCGTCGTCCGGCCCGAGGGTCACCATGGCGGCGCCTTCCTCGACCCGCAGGAACTGGTCGCCGTGCTCGTGCACCTCCAGCCCGATCTCCTCACCGGGCGCCAGGCGCATCACCACGAGCTGCAGGTGCGTGCCGGTGGCCAACACGGTGCGGAAGTTGTGGTTGTCCACGGTCGTGCGCTCGATGTTCCCTGACCATCCGCTCATGGCTGCTCCTCCGTATGCCGTGTGGTCACCCTCCGCACGAGGCCGTGGCGGGCGCCGGTGAGGCGAGCACCGCGGACTCGACCGAGTCGATGACTTGACCTTAATCCCCCGAGGGTTGGGCGGGCGGCATACCTGGATGCCCTAGCCTTCCCGTATGCCGCGCCCGCACGCCTCGGCAGTTGTCGAGGACGCCTGGAACTCCCAACGGGAGCGCGTGCTCCGTCGGCGCGGGTGGGGGACGCGCGTCATCAGCCACACGGGCTACGGCTCGACCGAGTTTGTCCGGGTGTTTGCCCGGGTGGTCCTCGGGCGCGATCACAACGACGACGACGAGCCACGCCAGGACGCGACGTATGGCGGGATGCGCTCGCCCTACCTCGCTCGGCGAGGTTGGCGATCATTCTTCAGCGCACCGGCGATGAATGTGCCCATCGAGGTGCGTGTCGGACACCACGTCGCTCACGGCCGCAGTGACCGCAGCGGCCACATCGACCTCACCTTCCGCGGGCACGGGCTGCCGCCGGGGTGGCACGAGGTCTCGATCAGCGCGCAAGGGTGCGAGCCGGTGCAGGCCAGCGTCTACATCGTTGCGCCAGAGGCTCGATTTGGGCTGATCAGCGACATCGACGACACCGTGATCACGACCTCGCTGCCGCGCCCGCTGATCGCCGCGTGGAACACGTTCGTCCGGCACGAGAACGCCCGCAAGGTGGTGCCAGGAATGGCGCCGCTCTATCGGACGATCATGGCCGAACACCCTGGCGCACCAATCATTTTCGTGTCGACGGGGGCCTGGAACACCGCGCCGACCCTGACTCGGTTTCTCAAGCGAAACGGCTTCCCCATCGGGCCGCTGCTGCTCACCGACTGGGGGCCGACGAACACCGGCTGGTTCCGCAGCGGACAGGACCACAAGCGGGCCTGCCTGGATCGGCTGGCCAAGGACTTCCCCAAGATCAAGTGGTTGCTCATCGGTGACGACGGCCAGCATGACCCGACGATCTATCAGGACTTCCTCGATGCCCGCCCGAAGCGGGTGGCTGCGGTGGCCATCCGGCAACTGACACCCGCCGAGCAGGTGCTGTCCCACGGTCTGCCGGTGGCGACCGAGGAGCTCACCGGCAAGCCGGCGCGGCCGGCCAAGCAGGCTCCGGTCGTCTATGCGCCGGACGGGTATGGGTTGGTGCGACTGCTGCGGGCGGCCGGGGTGCTCGCGGCGGCGGCCCCTGGGTCGTTGGTCGGGGCGGCGGATCCGGCCGAGTTCGGGGGCCCCGCCGAGTTCGGGGGCCCCGCCGAGTTCGGGGGCCCCGCCGAACCCGGGGGCCCCGCCGAGCTCGGGGCCCCTGCGGATCGGGGTGGGCCCGATCCCGGCCATCGCCCGGACTGACCCTCGACGGCTCAGGAGGCCCCGCCATGCCCGAACTGCCCGAAGTGCAGGCGCTCGTCAACTTCCTCGCGCAGCGAGCGGTCGGGCTGGGCGTGTTCGGGGTCGAGCTCGGGTCGATCTCGGTGCTCAAGACCTACGACCCGCCGCCGTCGGCGCTCGCAGGCGGTCCGGTCGACGGCGTGCATCGGCACGGGAAGTTCCTCGATGTCGACGTGGACGGCATACATCTGGTGTTCCATCTCGCGCGGGCGGGGTGGTTGCGCTGGTCGGACGCCATCCCAGCCACGGTCATTCGGCCGGGCAAGTCGCCGATTGCGCTGCGGGTGCGGCTGTCGGACGGGTCTGGCTTCGATCTCACCGAGGCCGGGACGAAGAAGTCGCTCGCGGCATACCTCGTCCGCGACGTGCGCGACGTCCCGGGGATCGCGCGGCTGGGGCCCGACCCAATGGGGGCGGAGCTGACCGAGGAGGCGTTCGCGGGGATGCTCACGGGGCGGCGCACCCAGATCAAGGGGCTGCTGCGCGACCAGGAGTTCCTCGCCGGGGTGGGCAACGCGTATTCCGACGAGATCTTGCACGTGGCGCGTCTTTCGCCGTTCGCGATCGCGAGTTCCCTTCCTGCTGAGTCAGTTTCGCGCCTATATGCCGCGTTGCGCGAGACCCTGGTCGGCGCGGTCGCGGCCGCGTCGGGCAAGCCCGCCGCTGAGTTGAAGGACGCCAAGCGCGCCGGGATGCGCGTCCATGGCCGCACCGGTATGCCGTGCCCCGAGTGCGGTGACGTCGTGCGGGAGGTGTCGTTCGCCGACACCTCGCTGCAGTATTGCGCGACCTGTCAGACCGGCGGCAAACCGTTGGCCGACCGCCGGATGTCCCGCCTGCTCAAGTAGCGAGACGGAGTGGGGCGTCCGCGTCGACTGCAGGCGCCTCCGGCGACTCCGGCTGATTGTCTACTGGTGGGGCGGCTCGATGTCTACTTAACGACCGGCTAAATGTCTACTTCGCGACCGGCTCGATGTATACCTGGACACCGGCGGGGCATCCGCGGTCGCCTGCGCGGCATACCGGATTGTGTGGCGCCATGGTCCTGGGAGGGCCGTCCGGCCACACGATCCTTTCGCGGTGGCAGGATTGCGGGATGGACTCGATCCCTGACGGACTGCAGGAGGGTATGCCGCACGTCGAGGTCGGCGCGCTCGCGGACGACGCGGTCATCCTCGACGTCCGAGATGCCGGCGACTGGGAAACGGCGCACGCCCCGGGAGCGGTGAACATCCCACTGGCGCAGCTAGTTTCACGGCTGACCGAGCTGCCGATCCCGCCGACTGGACCGCTTGCGGTGTCCTGTGGCGGCGGCAGCAAGCAGACCCGCGCCGTCGCCTACCTGCGAGCCAACGGGATCGACGCCGTGGTCCTCAAGGGTGGGATGCGCGGTTGGAAGTCCGCCGGTCGCCCCATGGTGTCGGGCGCCGACGACACCTGAGCCTGGCTCGAAACCACAAGTAGCAGAACGGCATACGAGAATGAAGATCCTGTCGATTCAGTCGCACGTGGCCTTCGGGCACGCGGGCAACTCGGCGGCGGTGTTCCCGCTGCAGCGGCTCGGGCACGAGGTCTATCCCGTGCTCACGGTGACCTTCTCCAACCACACGGGCTATGGCGCGACCCGCGGGCCGCTCATCGCACCTGCCGACGTCGCCGAGGTCATCACTGGCGTGCAGGAGCGCGGGGCGTTCCCGGAGCTCGACGCGGTGCTGTCCGGCTACCTGGGGGCCGAGACGATGGGGGCGGTGGTCCTCGACGCGGTGGCCCGGGTGCGTGCGGCGCGCGCCGAGGCCGGGAGGCCTGCGCCGCTCTACTGCTGCGACCCTGTGATGGGCGACGTGGGACGCGGATTCTTTGTCCGGGAGGGCATCCCCGAGTTCCTGCGCGACGAGGTCGTGCCGCAGGCCGACATCGTCACCCCGAACCAGTTCGAGTTGGAGTTCCTTGCGGGACAGGCGATTTCAACCGAGGTTGACCTGCTGGCCGCGGTCGCCGCCGTGCGAGCGACCGGGCCGTCGACGGTCCTCGTCACCAGTGTGCTCACTTCTCAGACGCCCGCCGGGTCGATCCAGATGGCTTGCGTGTGCGACGAGGGTGCGTGGATCGTCACCACGCCGATGCTCGACATGACGGTCCGCGGCGGTGGTGACACGACGGCCGCGATCTTCCTCGCCCACACGCTGACCGACGGACCACGAGTTGCCTTGTCTCGCACCGCCGCCAGCATGTATGCCGTGCTTCAAGCCACCCACGACGGCGGTTTTGCCGAGATGCGCCTGGTCGCCGAGCAGGAGTCGATTGCTCACCCGGACGAGGTCTTCGAGGTTCGTTCGCTGGCCTGAGCCATCGGTGGCCGTGGCCCCCGCCGAGGTGAGGCGAGGGCGGGAGGTGAGCGGACGGCATACGGTGGGGAGTGAGCCGAGCACACGGAAAGGCGAGGCATGCCAGTCGTTTTCGTCCACGGAGTCGCGGTGCGCGACCCCGACGACCCGCAGTATTCCGCGGCGCAGCGGCTGACTCGCGGCACCGACTGGGCGGTCGTCGAATCGATGCTGCGTGAGCATGTGGCGCCGGCAGTGCGACCGTCCGCGCCGGAACGAGTGACGCTCGTGCGGGTCTATTGGGGGGATCTCGGTGCGCAGCGGGGCGAGGTCGTGGATGCTGGGCCTCCCGCGCTGAGCGAGGTGGACACTCCGGCCGCGCTGACGCCCTCTGAGCTCGGAGAAGCGTTGCAGCACAGCCTTTTCCAGACGCTGCCGCCTGCGCAGTGGCCCGCCGTGGTTGACGCGGTGTGGTCGACGGTGTCCGAGCCGGCGTTGCGCGCGCAATTGGCTGCCAGGTCGCCGAAGCGTCAGGCGCGGTGGCTGGAGAAGCAGGTTCGGGGGCGGCTCACCGAGACCGCTCCGGAGTTGTCGCGCGGGTTCGGGCAGGTCACGGCGGACCTCGCTGCCTCCAACCGGCGCAACGTCCGGTGGGCGATGGGCGAGGTGCGACGACCGTTCCACGAGGTGGTGCCGGTGTTCGTCGGCGACGTGCTGCGCTACCTCGACGGTCGGGGCGCGCCGGGGGCGCCGGGCCCGATCGTCGAGCGGCTGCTGACGGGGTTGGCCGAGGCGCGCGAGGCCGAGCGCGGGGAGGGCGAGCCGCTCGTCGTGCTCAGTCACAGCATGGGTGGGCAGTTGGTCTACGACGCGCTCACGGCGTTCGCGGGGGACGTTCCCGGGGGTATGCCGCGCGTCGACTTCTGGTGTGCCAGTGGTGGGCAGATCGGGCTGTTCGCCGAGTTGGGAATGTTCGCGGTCGGGGCGCCTGAGGGGCCGACTGAGGGGCCGACCGAGGGGCCGAGCGAGGGGCCGACGGGAGGGGTCCCGCAGGAGCGGCTGGGCTACCTGTGGAACGCGTGGAGTTCCTCCGATGTGCTCAGCTTCCCGGCCGAAGGGCGGATTGCGGGCGCGCACGACTCGGACTTCGCGTTCCCGGGCGGGCCTGGGGCCAACCACATGGCCTACCTCGTCGAGCCCGACTTCTATCGGACGCTGGCGGCGAAGGTGCGGGCGCATTGCCTGCCGCCCGGACGGTCGGTGCGACACGGCCTAGCGAAGTATGGGGAAATCTCGGACTGACGCTAGAGAGCGGCATACAGTCCGATCATGGATCCGATCCGCAATCCCTACGCGCCCGGCGCGGGACAGCGGCCCCCTGAGCTGGCCGGTCGTGATGAGCAGTTGCACGCGTTCGACGTGACGCTGGAACGGGTGGCCCGGGGGCGTCCTGAACGGTCGGTGGTGCTGACCGGGCTCCGCGGGGTGGGAAAGACCGTGCTGCTCAACGCCCTTCGCTCGGCGGCGGTCCGAGCCCATTGGGGGACAGGGAAACTCGAGGCGCGTCCGGACCAGCCGTTACGTCGGCCGCTGTCGGCGGCGCTGCATATGGCGGTTCGCGAACTCGGGCACCCGCAGCCCGAAGAGGTCGCCCAGGTCCTTGGGGTGATCAAGGCGTTTGCGCAGCGCGAGTCAGGTCCTGCAGGCGGGTCCGCGGTCGGTGGACGCGCGACGGGGCGGGGGAGTTCGGCAGGGGTGCGGGGGAGCGCGGCGAGTGGTGGCGGTCGGCTGCGTGACCGATGGAGTGTCGGGATCGACGTCCCCGCGGTGACCGGCCGGGCCGACTCGGGGGACATCGAGATCGATCTGGTCGAGTTGCTCAGCGACGTCGGCGGTCTCGCGGCAGATCGTGGCGTCGGGGTCGGAGTCTTCATCGACGAGATGCAGGACCTCGGCGCCGATGATGTATCAGCGCTGTGCGCCGCGGCCCACGAGATCTCCCAATCCGGGCTGCCGGTCGTCATCGTCGGGGCTGGCCTGCCGCACTTGCCGGCGGTCTTGTCGGCGTCAAAGTCATACTCGGAGAGGTTGTTTCGCTATTCGCGGATCGACCGGCTGGATGCCGACGCCGCGTCGGTCGCCCTCACCGCTCCCGCCGCGGAGGAAGGCGCCTCGTGGGCGCCCGAGGCCTTGTGGGAGATGTATGCCGTGACCGCCGGCTACCCCTACTTCGTGCAGGCTTACGGCAAGGCGGTCTGGGATGTCGCGGTCGGGCCGGAGATATCGGCCGACGACGTGCGGATGGCAGCGCCGGAAGCGGAGGCCGAGTTGGCGGTCGGCTTCTTCGGGTCTCGGTATGAGAGGGCGACGCCCGCCGAGCGGGAGTACCTGCGGGCGATGGCGGACGCGGCATACGCCGAGGGGGAGGGGAGCGACCAAGGAAGCGGCGCCTACGCGTCGAAGCTGTCGATCGAACTCGACTCGGTGCCTACGTCGACGGTGGCGGCGGTGCTGGGCAAGAAGCCCCAGTCGCTTTCTCCTGCAAGGGATTCACTGATGAAGAAGGGCCTGGTCTATTCCAGCGAACGCGGCCAGATCGCTTTCACCGTCCCCCACTTCGGCCGCTACCTTCGCGCTCACCCCGATTGAGTCCTGTCGAGTTCGAGCGAATGTGAGACCGGGGGCGAGTGAAACGAGACTCGTGAGACTGACCGTGTCCCGCGCGTGAGAAACGAGACGCCAGAACGAGCGAAGCGAGAAGCACACCCGGCGGTCAGGTTGGTGAGAGCCGTTGTTCCGCTCCTGCGCGATGATGGGGCTCGTGCCTGACGGTGAGCCCTTGAGCGCGATGGATGGTGGGGTGCTCTCGCGATCCCTACGGGTCGCCGTCGCCGTAGAACGCCTTGGCTGGCTTCCTCCCGGTGCGTGGGCGGACGTTGCTGTTGCTCTCCTTCTCGAGGGGGCTTCGGACTCCGAGATCGCGGAGCTGGCCGGCTTCGGTGTCGGTGTCTCGGGCTGGAGCACCTCGCCCTTGGTCGAGGTCCTGTACGAGCGGTACGGGGTTGCCGAACTGGGCGAGGCCGAGGCTGTCGAGGTGGTCGCGGACCTCTTGGCGACGGAGCTGAGAAGCCGGCCCGCCCAGGTCACGAGTCCGATGATCAGGCTCCTTGCGCGGCTGGCGCCGCCTCACTATCAATCTGACTTGGCCAACCAAGCTTTCGGAGCTGAGGAGTACCTCGATTGTGACTGCGTCGCCCAGGTGGACCCGGCTTGGGAAGAGGCACTCGAGTCACGGACGGGAATGCAGGTCCCGGACAGGGTCACCCGCGCGCTGGCAGCACCCCTTCGAGCCTGTCTGCCGACCTGTCAGCCCCGCCACAGTCACTGATCCAAGCGCGGAGCGCCGCCTCGATCTGGTGAGCGCGAAGCCCTCGGCCCCGTCGTCCGGCGGGAAATCCGAGGGCCCACTTCCTGGTCCCTCGCAAGGGCAGGCGTCCTCAGTCTATTGGCGTCTTTGCCGAATCCTCGCCTCCGAGGCAGTTGTCCACCAGGATGTGTCGGGCTCGGCGGCAAGGACGTCACGGAAGGTGAGCAGAACGTACCGCTCGACGTGGTCGGGGAGCCTGACAGAGTGTTGCTCCACGTAATGGGCGAGGGTGATCGGCCATACGTACTCTCCGTCGGTGAACTCCACGTCGGGGAAGGTCTCGCTGCATAGTCGACATGGCACTTCACCCGGTCGCGAGACGCGAAGTGTGCCGTAGGCGAAGTACCTAGCGACGAGCGACCGGACGTCGGCGTCGTGCCCGTCATCGATCAGGTCTTCTGGAAGTGGCAGCTCGGGGTGGGCCTCGGATCCCCAGAAGCCGATCGCGAACCGGGGTTGCGTGTCGACTGGGACCTCATCGACGGACAACGCCGCTGGTGATCGCTGGGTTCGCGTTGCGGCGTACTCCTCTGTTGAGACCAGCTTGGGTAGCGACCGGATCGGGCTTGGTTGGTTCTTCCGTCCCTGATAGAACGCCTCTGTGGCCGCGTTGGCCTCCGCCAGCAGGGCATGGCCTTCGGGCAACTCTCCCTCCTCCATCCAGACGTCAAGGATGTCGCGGATGCCTCCGGTTGGCCTCGGGAGGAGGCCGTCGCCTAGTTGTGGCGCGTCGTAGCCGTCGAGCAGCCATCGGACCCTTGAGAGCAACCGGTCGATGGCCGGGGAGGGCACCGGCAGGGTGGAGAAGCCCTGGGTCCACCTGAGTCGTACCCAGGTAGCGATGAGGTCGGCCCTCTCCCGGCTGTAGGCCGCTCGACACGCATCGCTGCAGAAGCGCTGTTGGCGGCCCTGGCGAGTGCGCCGAAACGTGCGGATGCCGCTGCAGCCGGGGCGCAAGCACGTCGCCGAGGTTGCCAATGTGGCGTCGAGCGCATCGATGTCGGACGCGTCCAGGGGCGTTGGCGGTGCCGAACGCGGATCATTTCGCACGGAGTAAACATAACGCACGGTGCTCAGGATGCCTACCTGAGGCGGGGTTGAGGGCCATTCAACGCACAGAAGGCAACCAGAGGGCCGTGCGTAAATCTTGCCGGAAACGCGCGAAACGCGTAGGTTCGGAGGTGCCCAGATGGGGAAGGGGCGCCGTTGTCGTTAGCAACGGCGCCCCAGCGGCAATCCCTGATGTACAAGCTGTCCAAAGCTCGAAAGGACCGGCCATGGTCGAGTCTACGTGCCCTGCTTTCGGCTGCCCAGCGTCTACGACGCGACGACGAAGTCTCCTCACGGGGGACACGGGCTGACGCGGTCATGACCGTCACCGTTGCCCACGTGGGCGGACGACCAGTCCGGTTCATTCCGGAGTTGACCGGTCGCCGAGCACCGTGGGATCAAGTGCTTGACGCTGCCAGCGGCAATGGGGCAGCGATCGCTGCTTCAGCGACGATTCGGTACTGGAACGGACAGGCAAGTCGAGCCTCGACCGTCCCCCTGGTTGACCTCAGAGGCCTCAAGCCCGACGACCTCCTCGACGTGCGACGGCCCGTGGCATACCAGGGGATGTCCAACTACGTCTCGACGCTCTGCGTTCCGACTGCCAGATTCGGCGGGCGCTCTGTGTGGTGTGAGAGCTTCAACGAGCAGGCGAACTACCGCGACTTCCTTCTGCGCTGGGGAGTCGCCCAGTTCGCCACGCAGATGTTGCGCATGGAGTGGGTTCTGGCGGGTGGCATCCGAGTGCACTTCCCTGATGCGCTTGCCCTCCACGAGGACGGACGAGTCACCCTCATCGACGTGACGACGGCCAAGCGTTTGGAGGACGCGCGAGCTGCGGCGATCTTTGCTCTGACCCGGAGGACCTCCGAGGCGTTGGGGTGGCGTTACGAGCTTCTGACGGAACTGACTCCACAGCGGGTTCGAAACGTGAACGCTCTGTGGGCGAAGCGTGCACAGGCTCCCGATCGGGCGTCGACCTGGCGCGCGAGATCGGCGGCATCACCGGACAGTGTCCAGTTCCAGGCATTGGCCTCGATGCTGGGCGATCATGGGCCGGCCCCACACGGAGTGCTGTACCTGATTGCGAACCGGTGGTTCCGCGGGGATCTCGACCGCCCGCTGCGCCCAGAGTCGACGCTGTGGCGGGGTCGGAAATGACGCATCAGCGTGGCCTTCGTCTCGCCGCCGCCGGACGATCGCTCTCTCTTCAGGGCAAGACCGTCCGGATCGCGTCCTTCGAGCGGACTCCTGATGACCTCCTAGAAGTGGTCGTGGACCACGGGGACCGCCTGGAGCGACTCATGTGGTCGGACTTCGCAGCAGAGGTCATGATCCCGGCTCGAACGGTTGTGGGAGACAGGGATAGGCCGGTTCAGAGTCCTCGACTCGAGGAACTGGATGACGAGGCCCAACGCTCGGTCCGGGCTCGGTTCCAGGATCTCCAGCAGGTGATCTCCGGAAGCCGCAGTGGTGACCCAGAGGTGGACCGCCGTCGCCGTGTCCTTGACCCGGCCTACGACCCAGAGCGGACGACCAAGTCTCAGAGGCTGCGGACCAAGCTCCGAGAACTACGCGCCCGGCAGGACGCGCCCTTCTCCCGGGCGCAGGTCTACCGACAGCTCAAGGCCGTCGAGACGTCCGGCATCGACGGCCTGATCCACGGTGGGACCAAGACCGTCGGGGAACGACTCGCACGACTCGACCCCGAAGACCTGGACGCGATGCGAGAGATCCTGTCCGAGGTACACGTTGAGGGGAAGCCACCGGACAAGGTGCTCTACTCCAAGGTCCGTTCGGGGCTGGACCAGCGGGGCAGAGGGGCTCAGCTCAGTCACTACGCCCTCAAGCTGGCCGTGGGCGAACTCACCCGGGGAACCGGTGGCCATCTCGTCGCGAAGCAGCGCGGAAGTCGTGACATCAACCCCGTCCGACCCCACCGGAGCCGCATCGAAAGCGCTCCGGGGGACCTCGTCCAGATCGACGCGACCGCGACCAACGTGCCTGTCTTCGACCCGATTGCTGGGTGGGTCCCTGCGACCATCCTGACGGCAGTCGACGTTTGTACCCGGATGGTAGTGGCGCTGAGCGTCTTCGTGGGACCGGCCACCGGACGGCACGTCCGCGGCCTCATCTTTCGGATGACTCAGCCATCCGTTCTCAGGTCGGGGTACCCTTATGAACTGACCAACTGGACGGGTATCCCACGACTGGTCAACATTCATGCAGCGCCGGACTCCGACGCCTGGCTAATCCGCGAGGCGATCGGCGCCAAGCCCGCAGTGTGGCCCACCACGATCGCCGTTGACCGCGGCGGCGAGAACAACAACCTCAGCGTCATCGAGGCGTGCTCACGAGTCGGCATCGACATCATTTTCGTTCCCCCGGGAGCGGGCTTTGCCAAGGGTCTCGTCGAGAGCTTCCAAGCTGAGTGGGATCGCTTGGCGAGCGTCTTCACCTCCTATAAGGGGGCGAATCCCCTCAACCACGCCAAGGGTGTGGAGGACAGGGCCGTTCTCACCGCCGGTGACCTCGAGGACATCCTTTGGACGCACGCACTCAGCACGTACCACCACCGACCCCACGCGGGTCTCCGGCGGGATCTCGACACGGGAGAGCCACTAACGCCTGCATCCGCGTGGGCCGGACACATGGCGGCCGGTGGCGAGGTCTACGTGCCAATCGACCCAATGCGCTACATCAGCTTGCTCGACACCGACCGCAGGAAGGTTGGTGATGACGGAATTCACCTTCATGGGATGGTCTACAACTCCGCCGACGTCACCGAGTTGCGTCAGTACGCCCAGAGAGGCGTTGGCACCAAGTCGCAGACTGTGACCGTCTACAGCGACGAGTTCGACGTCAGCCGCATCTTCGTGCGTCATCCCGTTACAGGCAGCACCCTATGTGTCCCGAAAGTCATCAAGGGTGGGGCTGGGGTCGAATCGCCCTACGGCCAGGTTGTTCGCCGACACATCCTTGACCTCGCGCGAGTGGACGGAGAGCGTCTGGACGCGTCCGCAATCGTGCAGCGCATGGCGGATCTGCGTAGCCGGTGGGATCACGGCGTCTACCTCGATCGCAGAGACCAAAGACGGGCCGCCCTCGTTCGTGACCAACAACGCCTCCTCGCGCAGGAACTAGCCGATGCCGGCGAAGACATTCGACGGCTGATGGCACTGCCCGAGATGCGACCTTCCACCGAGAAGACCTACCCGAGCCTCGACGCGGATGACGAGGAACTGTTCGCGTACGACGAGTATGAACCGGAGGACCTTGCGCTATGACCACGACTCAAGCGGCGACCGCTGTGGAACTGCACATGATCGGCCGTCCTCTTCCCCACGTCCTTGACGACTGGCCAGCGCTCACCGAACTAGTGCACCGACGGCCGTCCTTCGGAGATCCGCCCGAAGCCTTCGTGGCTTACAACCAGGCGCTCGGCCCCTTTCCAACAGAAGACTTGCGTCGAGTCGGTCGAGCCATCGAGAGTGCCCACGAAGACAACGACCATGCCCTCATGGGAGCCCGCACCTGCGTGATCGTCGATGGCGCAGCGCTTGCGGGCAAGACCACAGCGGCGCTCACTCAGGCCTTTCGGGAGACCAAGGTTGCATGGGAAGTCCGACCCTTCGATGAGCCTGGATGCGACCGCCACATCCCCTGGGTCTACATCGAAGTGCCCCGAGACGCGCGCGGGTTCAGCGTGTACTTGGCCATTTGTGTCTTCCTCGGCATGGTCATCCCCCGGCCACTGAACGCCACGACGCTCGCCGCGGCCCTTCGCCGCATCGGACCGCTCATCGGACTGCGCGGCATCATCATCGACGACACCCACGGGATGGCAAGTCGAGGGACCACCGAGGCAGCGAGGCTGGCCGACAGCCTCAAGGGCGTCGTCACGGGTCTGGCGCCGACCGTGGTGATCATCGGCACCAACCTCAAGCACTCTGGTGCCCTCCTCGGAACTCCAGGCGAACAAGTCCAATACCGCGCCAACTGGGTCGACCTACATCCATGGCCAGGCCCAGGCGAAGGAAAGGATGACCGACGCTGGCAACAGTTGGTCTCCACCATGAACCACCACCTCGCGTTTCCCAGACCGCAACAACGGTGCCTCTTGAATCGAGAGGAGCTGATAGGTCGAATCCGTGACGGGTCCCATGGCCGGCCAGGTCTCGCGATCATGTGGATCAAGCGGGCGGCGCGGCTCGCCGTGGAACGTGGATCGGACCTTGACCTCGGCACCCTGAACGCCTCCTATCGCGAGGTGATGACGGTGTCGCGGGGTCACTTGTGACGGGGCACCCGAGCCCGCTGCCCCTGCGTCTCGAGCCGGGCTGCGGAGAATCCTGGGTGGGCTTCACGCGTCGCCTGGCAACTCGCAACGGTGTCTCATGGCCCGCGCTTATGGCACCTCTGTTCCCCCCCGGGTCCCGCCGGCCCTATTACCCCTTCACGTCCGAAATGAGCGGTGTTGCTGCCACCCCAAACAGTATGCGCGTGCTCGCGTCCTACTTCGGACTCACTGATGACCAGATCGGCGCTCTCTTGTTGACTTCACTCGATGGGTCGGCGTTGGTCATAAGCGATGACGACCGGCGGCGATTCGACCCGTTGCTGACATCGCACAGCGTTCGGCCGCGAACGACAAGGGCGATGGGGTTCATCAACAGCGCGCGGAGTCCCCGCATGTGCCCGACTTGTGCTGCAGAGCGCCCCGAGCGTGACGAACTGACATGGCGCATTGGCTGGCACGTCATCTGCACGCATCACGGCGTCCTCATCACCAGAGCGCCAATGGCAGGCGGCCCGGTCATCCGGGCGACCGACGATCAGATCGAGTCACAGGCGGCAGTTCTAGCCCATCTCGCCCCCAGTGCACGGAACCGAGAATTCTTCCTCCGGCTTGACGACTACGCGCGGCTCACGATGGGCAAGGGGTACCAGGACGCGGCACTCAAGGACCCTTCGACGCTCGCTGTCCGTCTCCCTGCATTCGTGAAATCGATCCACGATCCTGGGTTCCCCCTGAGCACCGGCCTGATTGCCGACTCTCACGAGTGCCCGAAGCTGTCGCTCCTCCGAGCGCCGACCACTCGACGCCAGGCACCTGAGAGGATCGAGCCTGCGTGGTTTCCCCGACTACTGCCCCTGCACCGCGTCAGCCCCCTCTCCGATCTCTGCTACCCCACAACGCCGAACCAGGGAAGGGTGACGTCGGCCTTGGCCGCGTATATGTGGGCCTTCGGATGCACCATGGCAGATGCAGCCGACGAACTCCTCCCCGGACGCCCGAGTCGAGCGCGGGCAGCCGCTCAGACGCTCCTCCGCCTCGAGAGCGAAGGTCGCCTCGAGTACTTCTGGTATGCCGTTGGCCAGGCCGTCACCGCGGTCGTAAGCGACGCCATCGACTACCGGCGGCGTGAGCGCGCCCTTGACGATCCGAACACGCATTCCATTGCCCTGGCGGCGGAAGGCCGCGCCCACTCTCGCGTGATCCGCACATGGCTCGTCGACCAATGGGCCTGCACCTTCACGTCCAGCAACGTACGTCCAAGCGCCCGAAGCGGCTACATCGAGGACTTCGACCGCCAGTTCGGAACGACGATGAGGGGTGCCTTGGCCGACCATTTGGAACGCACCGCATGAACGCGATCCCATTGCGCATTCGACCCTTGGAGGACGAGTCCTGGCACTCCTACCTCGTGCGCACGGCGGCACACAATCAGTGCAGCTTGGCCGACTTGGCTAGGCACGTCAATCTCACAGGCGAGAGGGGACGCTGGCCCAGTTACCACGGCCTCGTGCTCGCCGAAAGCCAGGCGATTGGCGTGGCCGCGCCCCTCGGCCTGACGGTAGCGCAGGCGCATCGAATGCAACTCAGCCGGTACGACCAGTTGGCCATCGATCTGCTCGGACTGAAAGCAGGCAAAGGAATCGCAGCCACGCGAGCCACCGTGCAGGCCGCCTGGATCTGGATGGCCGGCTCCTCATTCTGCCCGGCCTGTTTGGAAGAGACGGACGGCGCATGGCGACTCCCTTGGCGCCTCCCCTGGATCACCACCTGCCTGACCCACGACCTTCACCTCGTTGGCCGCTGCGCGACCTGTGGCTCCGTCCCCGGTCTGGGCAACGAGTTCAACGCCAGCGCGCCTTCACGCCTCAGGGTCGCTGCTGATGGCCGAAGGTGTCCGCACCCTGAACCCGATGGAGGGACCTGCGGCGCCGACCTGGGTGCCGTCCCCAGAGTCAGTGCGGGGCCTTCCCGGCTGAGACGTACCCGGCAGTTCACTGCTCTGGCTGCAGGCCATCGAGGCCACGTTGCGGGCGCCAACTACACGTCCCTGCAGACGCTGCGGGCCTGGCAGTCAGCGATCGGCATTGCCACCCGCCTCGGGGCCGTTGACTCCTCAGGATGGGGACGCACCCACCGCTGGGCCAACCCACCCCGAGACCCGGACCTGGTCGACCGCCTCCTCGCTGCCGTGGAACCGCTCGTGGACGCGTCTACCACTGAGGAAGCCGCCGACTTGCTTGCCGTCTGGTGCGACCGGGCAGGGATCCGCAACCCGCACGCCGACACCTTCGCCAAGATCACCCAGCCCAGCGCGGCCCTGCAGCCGGCCATCGACGAACTGTTGCGACGCCAGGGCCGTGCCCACACCCTCATCCAGCGTCGATTGACTCGCCCAGACGGCACCGACATCACCGCGGCGAACTGGGACATCGACGACCTACCTCAGATGGTCTGGCCCTGTGCCCTGCCCGGCCGCCTCCAAGATCACACTCGGCCGGACCAGCGGATCCTGCGCGCCGTCATTGCACTGATTCTCGCCCGATGGCGCCGAGGCTTCGAGGATTGGTCCACAGCCGGCGCCTCGCTCGGGATGCCACCGATGAAGGCCCGCGGGTGGACCAGGTATGCCTTCTCGGGCCGTTGGGACCTCAAAGTCCCGCTGTTGAACGCCGCTGAGGACCTTCAGGTCCTGCTTCCGGAGCAGATCGATCGGCACGCGTGGAAGGGCCGGCCCACTCTTCGAGGCAATGGCATCGTTGCCCTTCGCTCGGCTCAGCAGCCCACCTGCCGCTTTCAAGATTCGGCAAGTCGATGGTGCCCGTGCACCGTCATGCCCTCAAGTAGGAACCCATGAGCAGTCCCGCGCTGGACTTCGCCGTTTTCGTCGGCGGTGAATGTATGGCCCGCTTCGTCCACGCCCCCGATGCGGCTCACTATCGGCAGCAACTGATCCACCGCATCCGCGAGGAAGCACCCGACCTCGACCCTGTGCAGGTGGCAGCGGGCGTGGCGGTCGTGGACTCGCCGCATAGCCCCATCCGCCGACAGGCCGATGGGCTTCCGGTGCACGTCTGGCTTGTCTGGGCCGGTCGGTCCTTGATCAGCGTTCACGCTTCCCGCTCAGGTGCGGAGGCCGCCAGACGCAAGCAAACGCGGGTGCGTCGCGTTGGCGGGGCCGACACGGATACGTCTGTCATCGTGAGCAAGGCATGCGTCCTGGACCATGCCTGAGGTCGCCACGCGTCTCCGAGCGGGAGGGACGTGATCACACCGGATCACGGAGAATGGGAGGCATGGCCAGGATCCAAACAAGTGGTGAGATCCAATCCCTTCTCACCCGCCTGGAGGGAGAGACGATCTCGCTGCTGCAGGTACTCGGCGTCAACTCCCTCAAGTCGATGACAGCGATGCCCGAGGCGCTAGCCGGGGAGACGGTTGCGGCCACCCTCGTCGACGACCGCCGGCTCACCGTCGTCACCTCTGGCCATCGGGTTGTCTTCGACCTCCAGCTAACGGGCAAGCTTGTCTGGCAGACCAGCGCCGTGCCGTACGCGATGACGTCGGCCTCGGTACGACCCACGGTCCGCCTGATCCTCGTCAGCGGACAGGGCCTCGATCTCACCGAACCTGCCAAAACCAAGCGGATCACCGTCACGATCTCGCCCCATCTTTGAGGGGGAAACCCGGGGCCGTTGACCTGCTGCGCAGGCGGCTTGCGAGGAGCTACCCTAGATCGACCGCCTATCGCGCCGATCTACGGAGAATCATGAGCCGACATGCCCAACGTGCTGACGATCTCGTGGTGTCGTCCAACTTCATTCGGGCGGTTCGCGAGGCCGGCTACCTGAACATCTCAACCGCGCTCGCGGAACTCGTCGACAACTCGCTGCAGGCCTCGGCGACGGAAGTGGCGATCACGATCCAGCGAGCCACGTCGGATACGCCTCCGGAGATCATTGTGGAGGACAACGGCGTCGGCATGACCAAGGGCGAACTGGAGCAGTGCCTGCGGTTCGGCGGTTCCTCAAGATTCGACGCCCGGCAGTCGTTCGGACGGTTCGGCATGGGCCTCCCGGCGGCAAGCCTCAGCCAAGCCAGGCGAGTGGAAGTCACGGCATGGCGCAATAGCGGAGCCGAGCGGACCGTTGCGCTCGACGTCGACGCCATCGTCGCGGGCTCGGAACCGGCACTCGTAGTGCGGCGCGGTGCTCGAGGTGCGGGCGTCTCTGGCTGTCGAGTTCGCTGGGTCGAGTGCGACCGGATCGAGTACCGGCGCCTGGCCTGGCTGGAGCGTTCGCTGCACCGGGACCTGGGGCGCATGTATCGCCGCTTCATCGCGGGCGGGCTCACCATCACGATCAACGGCGCACGAGTGGAGGTCGTCGATCCGACGCTGAGGGCGACCAAGCTCGAAGGTGCATCGGCTCAGCTGGCGTTCGATGAACTTCAATACGAGCTAGAAGCCAGGAGTGGCGACACGTCCGTGGTCATCGTGCGATTTGTGATGCTGCCGGTGCACCGGTGGCACAACCTCGACAACGTGACCAAGCGCCGAGTCGGCATCGTTGGAGGGGGCGGCGTCTCCATCCTCAGGGCCGGGCGAGAGATCGCGACCGGCTGGCACCTGATGGGTGGCAAGCGGCGCGAGAACTACGATGACTGGTGGCGCTGCGAGATCGAGTTCGACCCGAGCCTCGATGAGCACTTCGGCATCACCATCAACAAGCAGGGTATCCGGCCATCCGCGACCCTTCGCGAAGCGCTCGAACCGGAACTGGAGTCCATTGCCCGGCTCCTGAACACGCGGGTTCGCCAAGCTTTCGAGGACGTGAAGTTCCAGGCCGCCGCAGAGAAGTCCTGCCGCATCGCCGCGGCAGCTGATTCGGATCTGCCCTTGATCCCGTCCCGGGGCCGTAGTGGTTCTATCCAGTACCGGATCGGCTCCGACGCTCTGCCGATGGCAGTGATGTTTCAGTCGCAGCTGACGCAGCGGACGCTCGATCTCACCCTCAACGCCGACCATCCCGCCTTCGCGGCGCTGTACCAACCGCTGCAACGTATCGAGGGAGGCGCCGCAGCGGACCTGCGGACGTCGATCGAACTCCTCCTTCTGTCTCTTGCCCGAAGCGTGGCGCAGTTGGAGCGCGATGGCCACCATGTCGACCACCTACTTGAGACGTGGAGCGCCACGTATGGACGGATGCTACAGAAGTCATGACCGAGGACGCCAAGTACATCCCTCTGGCATTGCCGGCCGGGGCGGAGAGCGGTGAGCGGCGGGGTTACATCCGCCTGTGCACCCTGTTGTCCAGGGCGCAGCTCGATCCCGAGGTCGCCGTGGATCACGACTTCTGGATCGCCGCTGCTGAACTCGGCGACCTCTACAACAAGCCACGACTGGCAGCCGCAGCACACACGCTGATCGATCTCGTCAGCCAAGGCTGGATCATCCAGGTCGACAAGCTCGGTGCCTTGCTGAGTCCGCCAGACGTGCATCTCGACAGCGAGTCGGAGAAGGCACGCATCCGCCGCCAAGAGCACATCCGTCGTGACGCTCAGCTCCGCCAGTCGAGCGTCCGACGCTTCGTCTCGAACATGGAACGTTCGCATGAACACGTTGACCGCCTCGTCTCGATCTTCGACCTGATGCGGGACGGGCGAGAGCTCGCGGATGCTCTGGCGGACGAGGGCGATGCATCGCAGGCGATCCAGCCGTACGTGCAGATCGCGGACAGTTCCCTCAAGTGCGAGCTGACCGGCTTCAACCTGCACGACATCTGGCGCTACTTCCGCCACACATGGTCCAACGCCTACTCGACGGTCCCCGGTCGGTCGATGCCGTTCCTGATCCGCGACGCTGCCACCGAGTTTCACGCCGTGATCGGTCTGGCCGCGATCTCCAGTCCTGTCGTGCAGATCGCCGAGCGAGACTCCTGGATGGGCTGGGACACCAAGCAGTTCGTCGCCGACGTACAGGCGGCGCCCACCGACAAGATCGCCCGTTGGCTAGCCGCGCGCATCAAGACCCAGCGGCTCGAGATCTACGTTGACGACCTGCTCCGCGACGGCGTTATCCAGCCGAACGACCTCAAGACCCCAACGCCGGATGTCGCGGCACGTCTGCGAGCCGATGCGGAGCGTCACCGCGCGAAGCATCACCGCGGCGGTCCGATCCGCGAGGTGCGCAACATCAAGACGGATGCGTGGGTTGAGCGCGCTGAGACGCCTCTGTTCAGGTCCAAGCGATCTGCCCTGCTCGCAGAGACCCTTGAGATCCAAGCCCTGCTCGGCGTCTACCTCGGAGCCAAGCCATCGGCAGCTGGGCTGCGCGAAGCGCTGGCCGATCCCAAGGCGAAGTCGCAGATCGGGCGCATCGCTCGGCGAGCCCGTGGCGAACGGGTCGGCACGGTGATCGCTGACCTCACCGTGTGCGGTGCCGTCGCTCCGTACAACGCCCTTGCGGCCGGCAAGCTCGTCGGCGCCTTGGCAGTGTCGCCGACCGTCCTTTCTGCCTACCGAGCCAAGTACGCCAGGCCGAGCGAGATCGCCTCCGCTATGGCTGGTCGCCCGATCACTCGCGAGGCTCGGCTGGCGTTCGTGGGAACGACGTCGCTGTACGGTACGGGATCGAGCCAGTACAACCGGCTGTTCTGGCCGGCGTCGACGATGGGTGGGTCGGAGAACCAGCGCATGGGGTTCCATCAACTCGGGCGCTCCCGCTCGTTCGGCACGTCCCACTTCTCCGATGCGACAGTGGATGCCTTGGTCCGGCTCTCGGAGCAGAGCGGAGGTCTGACGCGCGTCAACAGTCTGTTCGGAGAGGGCGTCAGCCCGCGCCTTCGCAAGGTTCGCCTAGGCCTGGCAGCGCTGGGCTGGTCGACCAACGAACTGCTCAAGCACGGGCGTGAGCGAATCCTGTACGGCGTACCACTCGTCGAGAACGTGCGCGACTACTCACTCGGTATCGATATGGAGCCCGACTATCTGCTCGACCCCGAGCCCGAGGACGCTGGCACATCCGTCGCTCAGTGGTGGCTAGAACGATGGGCCTTGAAGCGTGCGGCCCAGGAGCATGTGGTGACAGCCATGAAGAAGCACCGGCTGGTGCGGCCGATCCGACACGGCGCCCGCGTTCCTCTCCCGCCGACCGATACCGACGAGCAACTGCCGTTCGCTGCGGATCATCAGGCGCGGGCGTAGCTACGAGGACACCGCGTACCACTCGGACGTACTCACCATCGCGATGACGAGCCGGTCCTCCTTGTCCGGATCGATAGTGCGGCGAACGCCCAGCAGCCGTACACGCGCGCCTTGCGGGAATGGCACGTTCGTCTCGACCGTCCGTACCAGCACCTCGGCGGTGGAGTTGGTGGCCTCGAGATACCAACTACGAGATCCGTGCGGGCGAAGGGCACGGCCCTCGAAGTCGAACCACTCCTCGGTGGAGGTCTCCGACACCGCCGGTGGGATGTTCGGCCAGTAGGCGTCACATAGGTGCTTGACCTGACAGAACCGGCAGACCTCGGGGCTGGGCGTCGCCATCGGCGAGGCCTCCTGGGTGATGGCATCGGCTGCAGCGATCCGCCCGGCAGTTGTGCCCTCCAACGCGCCCAACGCCGCCTCGTCGGGGGGCTCCACGGAACGAGTGATGGACGGGTAGGCGACTTCTAACTTGGTGGCTGGCCGACCCCCCGGGTTGGTCTGCGCATCGAGGCTCCAAAGGAGCGCGTAGAGGCGCACCTGATCGTCGTGCGCGGCGTCCTCGTCGCCGGTCTTGAAGTCGACGACCGTTACGTCCTCATCGTCAACGACCAACAGGTCGATACGCCCCGTCAGCCGCAACGCATCAGCGCACACCTCGCGCTCGGCATGCGTGCCGGGAGCCGCGGGCAATCGCGACGATTTCGACTTTCCCCCCGCGGAGATCTCCCCTGACGAATAACGGCGACGGGACATCAGCGCTCCCCTCCCGAGAAAGACCTTGACCTGGTCAGCTGCCTGCGGTGCGCGACGGAGGAGTTCCTCACGCACTCGATCGATCCGCTCCGCGCTGACTCGAGGATTGTCATCGAACCGAGCCAGGTGGTGCTCGATCTCCTTCATAACGATGCCCCGCCAGCCGCCCTGGTCGCCAAGCACGCTGATGACGGCGACCGGGTTTGCCGACTCGATGCCCGCGTCGGCTAACGACTGCGCTAGTCGCTCGACAACGCCGTGGACAACGTTCCCAAAGATCGCCGGAACTACCGGCAGCGACGGATATCCCCACCGCTCCCACAGGTCCGGGTATGCCGCTCGCGAGAGCATCCAGCGTCGAGGACAGACCTCCAACTCCTTGAGTGACGAGTAACTCCAGAGTCCGGGCGTCGTCGGCCAATGACCCCAGATACCCGGTACCTCAGTCTCGAAGCGGGCGCCCTCCGTCGTCACCGCACGAACTCCCTCACCTCACGCGATGCGCTCGGCAGGCTCCGGGCGATGATCAGGTCGTCGACCAGCTTGACCCGCTCGAACGTCTCCTGATGGACCCGGTTCAGCTCAAGCGTCGGGGCAACATCAGGCGTCAGCGGTCCATGGATGCCGATGAGTGCCCGCTGGCCGTTCGGCTTGGTCGCGAGAATGGGCACGTCAACGTTGCCGATGCCCTCGACACTCACCGTCGCGTTGCGCTCGAACTCGACGCCACCGATGCCCGAACGAACCAGATCCTCGTACAGCCGGTCTGCGGAACGGTCGAGACGCTGCTGTGACAGCGTCGGAAGCGTTCCGTCGATCAGGTAACGCAGAAGGCTCGCACCGACGTGCCGGTCAAGCTGGGTGTGCTCGAAGCGGTTGCGGAAGCTCCGCAGACACCGGTAGCAGGACTCCTCGCAGTCAGCTGGGCACTCTTCAAGTCGCTTGAGTGCAAGCTTGAAGAACTTGATGCCGAGCTTGCTGGCCTGCTCAGTGAAGCCGGCGCCACCGGCAAGCGTGTCGTACAGGTAGATCTCTGCCTCGCGGCCATGGCCACCCAGCGGGGTCAGTGCAGGCCGGAACTCCGCTTGGAGTTCACTGGCTTCGATCTCCAGCGCCTGTGTCGCGGCGATCGTGAGTGCCTCCGCCACGGTGCGCAGCGCTACCTGCGAGGACAGGTACGACGGTCGCAGGGTCACCGGATCGGACACCGCCAGCCGGACGAGGAGCACATCCGAGATGAAGTCGGTGCCGAGCACCAAGCCACGCGACGCTCGCCCTCCTGGGCACATGGCGTCCTTCGGGTCCGTCGGGAACGGCTTCGCGTGCGTCCCTGCGAGGAGCGGGGTTGGCATCGCCGTCGGTTCGATGAGACCGCACCAGGTGCAGTAGGTATAGCCCTCGTTCCGTGGCCCCGTGTTCGAGACCAGAAGGGTCTGGCGGTCAAAGTTCTGATGGACGCTGTCGGTCACCTTCTCCCACAGCGACTCAGCCACGGGCCCGCTGGCGATCAGCTTCGCCCGAGTCGCGTACGAGATTGCCGGGGCGTCGTCGGGGCTTGTGCCAGGCGGCTCTGAGATCGGGTGCGCGAAGCCGGGCGGCCGCAGCCAGTTCATACCAGGCCCGAAGCGCTCGCCCTTGCATGCCGGGCAGAAGTCGGTCCGGCCGCGATCGGCCTGCTCCCAGGGAATGTGCGTGGCGTAGTGGCAGTCCTGGCACTCGAAGTACATGAGACGGTCGCGCCACGCGTCTGTGAGGTCCCGTCGCATCGGCGAGTAGAGCGCAGACGAAGTCCACTCGCGCTTGTCCACCCAGACGACCTTGCCAGGTGCGTACTGGCTCAACGCGATGCTCAGGCCTTGGCTCGGTGCGTATTGGAACACCGGCCGGAAGGCACTCGACCGACCCTCATCGAAGATGTGGAAGCTGACGACGTCCGTCGGGAATGCGTAGCGCGGCAGGATTCCCCTGTAGAGGAGTCGGTCGAGCAGCTTCGTGCGGGCACGCTGCGAGCTGAGGTCTTCGCCGCCATCCTCCGAGGGGATATCTCTATCGCCGTCACCTTCACCGTCGTCGGTGCTGACCTCCTCGGCAGGGTCGTCGGCGTCGGCCGTCGGTCCAGCTTCGTTCTCATCTAAGTCGGCGCTGGTGGTGCCGTCGTTGGCCGCGATGTCCAACGCCTCATCGATGCCACCGAGTGTCGTCTTGATCAGCCCATCGAGAACCTCGTTCCGGCCATCGTCGGTAATCTCATCCGGAAGCCAGCCGTCAACCTCCGCGCGGAGCTCCGACTCGTTTGCGACGAGCCACTTCTCGAAGTCTGCGCGGTTGAGCGTCGCGGTGTCCGACAAGAAGTCAGTCACTGAACCCAGCACCTCGAACAGGTTGGCCGGCATGGTCTCGGGGTCGAACGTCGTGACCCGGTCCTGGTGGTACCGCTGCAGCAGGAACGCCGTCACGTGGCGCTTGGCGATCTCGATGTTGCTCATGGTCAGGATCGGGTCGGTGACCTCCCCGCTGATCATGTCCTTCGGCTCACGGAAGTAGTGATCGTCGTGCGTGTCCGCGCTGCCGAAGGCGATGACGGTAGCGACGGAATTGCCACGACGACCGGCACGACCAGCTCGCTGCTGGTAATTGGCGCGCGAGGGCGGCATGTTCCTGAGAGCCACGCCACTCAGGCTGCCGATGTCTATGCCGACCTCCATGGTGGTCGTGCAGGACAGAAGGTCGATGGCGACTTCCGGCTGCTCGCCCGGAGCGGGCACAGCGATGTTGACGTCTTGGAACAGTAGTTCGTACATCTCCGCCTTGGAGAAGATGTCATCCGTCTGCGACGAGTTGAGCTGGGCGGTGTGCTCGGCCGCGACGATGCTCATGACCTCGCCGGGCGGGGTCGTCATCGCACGCTTCGAGCTCGCGCGGTAGTAACCCTTCCGCGCGCTGAAGACCTCGTCCTCATCGGGATTCAGCTCGCGCACCTTGTCGGCGCCGCACGAGATGCAGGTCTTCCGGCCGGGGAACGGTCGTTGAGTGAACCGGCACTTGTCGCAATAGCCCCAGACAGGGTCGATTTCTAGCGCGACGTTGCGCGCCTGCAACTGGTACCTGTCGCCGACCTTCTTGCAGAACTTCCCTTGAAGGACCGGGAGCCACTCCTTCTCGAAGATCTTGCGCGCTTCCTTGGATGGCAGCCAGCTCATGAGCTTGCTGAACTTGCCAGAGACCGCGTGGACCCTCGTGCCCTTCCAATCGGCGCTCATGGCAGAGAACCAGATGCCCGGACGTGTCCAGAGGGACAGCCACATTCGGACGAGGGCCAGCTTCTCCTCGGGTGTCACGGCGACACCCGGGATGTCGATGAGTTCCCCGAGGACTTCATCTCGAAGGTTGCCGCGCTCCCGAAGCGACGCCAGGCCGAGGGCAGCGAAGTTGTAATAGCGACTCGTCAGCGTCGGGACGAGGTTGCGCAGCAGCGACTGGGGCGGGTCGTCTTGGATCGAGTACAGCTGAATGAACTCGGCGGGGTCCTTGAGCGCACCCTTGTCGATCGACTTGGACACCTGTGTGAATGCCGTGAAGTCTTCGGTGCCGGTCAGCTCTGGTCGCAGGCGCACTCCGAGCAGCTTCGCCCCCACCATGGCGGCGAGGTAGATGTTCTCCAGGCTCAGAGCCGGGCCGACAATCTGCCTCGAAAGTTCGTCCCAACCCTTCAGGACGATCGGCCGAACGGCGTCGCGCAGTGAGTAGTCCTGGACGTTCGGAGCCAGTCGGGCTGCGACCTGACGCGAGTCGGAGAAGGCCAGTACCTTGCGGCCGCGCAGGGGTGCAAAGTCGTCGGCAGGCTGCGGGCCGGGCGGCTGCACTTCGAGTTGCCGGCTGACGAGAGCCTGGAAGGGCTGGTCGCCCTTGGTCTGGTGATCCTGGACGCTGGTCCGGCCGAAGTTCGCCTGGTCGCCACACACACCGCACGGGATGAACTCACCGGTGATCTTCGACTTCGTCGAGTCGTCATCATCGCCCGTCGACTGCTCACCGTGACGCGGGTAGCGCAGCCACACCTTCCGCCAGCGCTCCCCTAGATCCTGGGGGTTGAGCCGGCCGGTGATCAGGTCGAGTTCCTGAAGCTGGGCGTGGTCGATGTCGGCGGGTGGCTCCTCGAGCAGCAGGTCGATCGCCTGCAGCTCGGCCACCGGTCCCGAGGCTGCGTTGAAGGCACGCCCCGGCTCCTGCCACAGGTAGGTCGGGTTCTCGAGGTCGTCGGTGTAGGCGCGGGCGTATGCCGTCCCGCACTGGCGGCACGTGTAGAGCTCGAACACCCGGGCGCCGCACGAACAGGTCTGTTGCGGCTGCCCGTACATGGCACCGATCGGGCCCTTTAGGATACCGCCTCGGTCGACGTCGCAGTCGGGGTCGAGGCATGCCCAGAGACCCGGCAGACCGCGGAAGAAGGCATGGACGCGGCACGGCAGCAGCCCGGCCTCCTCCTCGGTCCGCCTAGCGGCGCTTCCGAGCGAGATCAGCGTCGAGACCGCCTGATCGGCGATGGTCTGCTCGACCTCGGGGAACACCAGGGCGCCAAGTTCGCTCACCGGGAGCGCCTTCTTCATCGTCTCGTTGACCAGCCGCGCGAGTGGCGGGAATTCGTGCAGTGCCGCATGCAGGACAGCGCTCGATGTCTCCCCCGCGTCAGCTGTGATCCCACGGTAGGAAAGCAGGCTCTCCACCGCGGTGAGCCGAGCCTCGTCACTCTCCGCGGCGTAGTAGTCCTCCATGGCGATCCCGGCCAGAGCCTCGGCGTCGGCCTGAGATCCCGGAGCATCAGGAGAACGGAGATCGAGGACGCCGGTCACTGCGTCGGCGAAGTCGGAGACCTGCTTGCCGGTGAGCGCTGCGGCGAACTCGCGCGCGTAGTCCTTGCTGGAGAACGATGCGCTGGTCGCGATCACCTGGACCCGCTCGGCCGGGATGCCCAGTCGGGCGCGCAGGCGACGCAACAGCAGCGCGACCTCCGCCCCAGCAGCTCCCCGGTACAGGTGCGCCTCGTCGATGATCAGCAGGAACTTCTCATCAGGGTTGTCCTGGAGCCACTGCCGAGTGGCGTCGAAGATGGGCCGTTCGAGCGGCCGCATCAACATGTACTCCAACATCGAGTAGTTGGTAATCAGGACATCCGGGGGCCAGTTGAGGACCTCGTCACGGGTGAGGAGTTCGGCGTCCTCGGGACGCATGACCGCACGGCGGGGCTTCTTCGTCTTGCGGTCGAACCACTCGCCCGATCCGTACCATGCGGCCAGATCCGGCTTGGCGGGCCACTTGCCGCGCTCTTTCAGCTCCTTGATGAGCCGCTTCGCGCGTTCCTGACGTGGCGAACCGTCCTTGGCTGCCTCGTCCAGCAGCTCGATGTAGTACGTCCTGATCGACTTGAGCCGAAGTCCGTCCTTCTTAGCCGTCCGCACACCGGGGTACAGCGTGCGGCTGGTGTAGCGCGCGAACCGGGCCGGGCGGCCGGCCCAGGCCGTGAACTGAGACGTGACGCGGTCATCGCCGAGCAGCAGCCGAAGGCGACCGAGCTGATCGTTGACCAGGGCGTTCATCGGGTAGAGCACCAACGCCCGCACCGCAGGCGTCGCGAACGAGTCGGGCCTGTTGGCGGCCTCCGCCGCGAGCTTGGACAGCATCGGCAGTAGGAACGATTCGGTCTTGCCGGAACCCGTACCGGTCATGACCACGAGGCTCTGACCGTCGCGTCCCGTTGCTTCCAACGCGGTCGCCTGGTGGGTGTACAGCGGATCAAAGACCAACCGCTTCTGTCCATCCTCCTTGGAGGTCAGGACCGCGAACAAGTCATGGGCGGCAGGGTCAAGGTCGAGGTCGGCGAATCGCTTGCCCGGCGTGTACCGCGGCGTGCTCTCAAGGAAAGGCGCCTGGAAGGTGTTGCCCGGCTCATCGAGCAGCACCTGTCGCTGTCGGATTAGCGAGGGGTGGCCAATGTGGTACGTCGCTTCGATGTACTCGCGGAGGGCCAGACGAATCTCGCTGATCGTCTCTGCGATGGTGAGGGCACGAACCGTCATGGTTACCGATCTTCCTTGATCACGGTCATCCAGAGGGATGACGAGAGGAACTGTTGAGCGTCGTCTATTGCGGAGGCCGGCAGGCAGTACGTGAAGAGCGACTTAGGCCCCTTGGCTGCGGGCCACCCGCTGATCCCCAGGTAGCGCTCCGCCCACGACGGCAGCGGAGCAAGGAAGTCGAGGAAGGTGCCGCCTGGACGGTCGCCCGAGCGAACCCGGTAGGCCTGGGGCTCCCCACGGTCTGCGTCGAGCGCGGCCTGGATCCGCCGTGCCTCGTCCCAACCAGGAGCAACACTAGAGTCGACGGGCAGATCGAGCACAGCCTGAGGAACACCACCAGCGAGGTCCACGGCACACCAGATCGGTGCTCCATAGGCCTGCGGTCGTCGCCCGGTGAAGATCCCGTCGTCTCCGTTAGCGGGTTCGCGCCAACGACCCTTGTAGGACTGGCCGGAGCCAGCTGGCCCAATGATGGTCAGGCCAGAGACGACACCAACCGACCGCTCAGCGCCGAGACGTTCCCTGGTCTTCTCGATCACATCGGCCGGCGACTCGATGCGGGGCGCCTTCGTCCACTGCTTCCTGGTCAGGCAGTGGAGGCCAGCCGCCAGGAGGCTGGCGGTGCCAGAGTCGGCATCCAAAAGGACAGATCGAGTGTGTGCGTCGTAGATGACTTCGGCATCTGCTGTGGCCGAGCCGAGGAGGGTCGCCGCGCGGGGACGGATGCCGAGCAGCAGATATTCGCCGGGGTGCTTCTCGACGAAGGAAGGAGGACCGAGGAACAGCAGCCGAGAGCGGCTCTCAGGCTGCCGAAGTTCGAGCAGGTCCCCCGACATCACCAGGGCGTCCATTGCCTCGACGACCCTGTCACGTTCGAGCCCCTCCGACAATGGCGCGAGCGCCTCGAGGACGGCGTCGACGATCTGGTGGGGCGACGCAGGGCACAGGAATGATGCAGCTCGTCGGAGTGATGCGCACAGGCCTTCAGTCGAGAACAAGTCGAGCCCGGCAGGGTCGAGCCCGAGAATCCCCACGGCTCGGGTCGTGACTTCGCCGCGCTCGATGCGTTGGACTGTCATCCGACTCCTCCTGCCACTTCGTTGATCGTCCCGAGCACCGCGAATCGCGCCGCTCGAACGAGCACGGGATCTGTGAGCACGCAGCGCAGGTACTGGTTCAGTTCGTCCTGATCCCAGTCGAGAAGCTCGCCCGGCGAACTCGTGAGCTGGAGCAGGAAACGGGCGCCCTTCTTAATGTCCGTCATGCCGCTCGACTTGGCGAGATCAGAGATGGCTTCGCTGAAGCCCATGATCAGGTCCTTGGGAGTGTTCCACTGCCAGAGATGTGAGGCGATGGTCTGTGCCGTCGCCCACTGAGCGGTGCTGTCGCCAACCAATTTCTGGGCGCGGTTGAGATCGACGTGATCAGCAGCGAGTCCAGCAATCTGATGCTCGAAGTGCGCCCACTGTCCTGGTGCGAGCAGGACGACCATGGCCGTCGTGATGGCCTGGAGAACTCGTTCACGATCGCGCATCCCGAAGGGGTGTGCCGGCAGTTCCGCATCACTCCATCGACGGTGATGGGCGATCAGGTTGCGCGCCTCAGCCAGGGACCTCGACCGTGCCGGAATCGACGGGGTGGTCGCCCCGATGCGCAGCAGCTGATTGGGGTCGGGCGGGACGATCTGTCCCGCAGTATGTTCTCCGCTGGTCGCCCATAGCAGGCCGCCCCGCGGTGGGCTCTTGAACTCCTCATCGGCCGGCTGGCTCTCAGCCGAAAGAGGGCGGTCCATTGCGAAGAAGGCGACAGTGACGCCATCACCATCAGTGCGGTCCATCAGGCGCGCGGTGTAGTCGCCGTCGTGACACTTGGTCAGCACCCAGCGAAGTCCGCGGTAGCCGCGTTCGCACGTCAGTGCCGCGAAGCCAACTCCCGCCCGGCTGATCGTCAATTCGGCGACATCCGCCTCGTCGTAGTGCCGTGCAAGTTCGGGCGCCTCTCGAAGCTTCGCAAAGACGCGGCGCCAGTCATGTCCCGAGAGCGGCAGTTCCAACGAGCGCCGCACCGGTTTGCCCAAGGGCCGGCCGACGCCATCTCGCAGCGTGATCGCAAGCTCGGCCGGCATGCCCTCGGGGCCGTCGACCTCAAGTACGGCTCGCCCATCCCAGACCTCAGGCAGGCTGGGTTGAGCAGGAGAGGTGCGCAGCCGGATGCCTTCGCCCGCGAAGATCCCTTCCCCGGGGGCCTGGGGGTCGCGGATGGAGACGATCAGCGTGCCGCCTGCGCTCCGTCCGTCGCGCTCGAGGTCGCCCAGAGCAACGACGACCTCATGGGTGCCGACGGCGAGCCCGTCCAGGGACAGGAACAGTTCGGTCTCGCCCGCAGGCCAGTCGAGGTAGTAGGGGTCACCGTTGATTGTGAGCCGACATTTCAGGGGTGGATGTTCGGCTCGAATCATGACCATTGCGGGCTCGCCGGCGAGCCACTCGACGGCGCCCTGGCCGTCCCAGCTGCTGGCAGCTAGCCCGACCGGCTGGATCGACAGGTCCGTCTGGACGGACAATCCAGCCGCTACCAGGGCTCGGATCTCCGACTCCGTGATCGCATTCGGCACTCGCAGCGAGTACGCGGCCACGCCCTCGACTGCGATCTCAGCGGGATCGCACCAGGTGACCTCCGGAGGTGGCAGGTCTGATGCGCCGACGATGCAGTAGGTGCCACTAGGCCGAACGAACTTGCCCTTCACCTCGACTGCCGGCTCGTCCTGCTTGCGCCGGAAGACCCACCAGGGGCCGCTGGTCATCCGACACTGGTCGGCAATCAGGAGGTTCACCGACTGCGACGCGTTCTTGAGTTGCAGAAACGCCTCCGCCGGCGACGGCCAGGTGGACAGTTCGAGTGGTGCCAGTGCATAGAGCAGCGCACCGCTGCGGATGATCTCTCGGGATCCGGCGACGGAGGCGCGCGAGTCCCGGAGTGCGTCATAGACGACGGGCAGGCTGTTCTGAAGGGGCTTGAGATCAGGAATGACGGCGTAGGCGTGCCACACGCCGCCCTGGAGTTTCAGCTGGAGCTTGGGATCGGTCAGCGCCGCCACCCGTCCGTCAGTTGTGGCGCTCCGCGTCCCTCCGATCGGCCGTTGGAAGTGGCGCGTCCTGACACTGCTCGCCGACTTCCGAGCATCCTGCAGCCACCGTCGGGACTGGCGTTCACTGTTGAGACTCTCGACAAGGCGGTCCAGCGTCGACGACTCGAGATAGGGCGACGGCTCGTCTTCCGCCGACAGCAGTAGCGCGACCGCGACGTGCCCGAGCAGGGCGGTGTTCTGGCAGAACTTCTCGAGCCGCTCGCCGTAGTACCGCGACCATCCGTGGAGGCGAACGCCGAGCGCTTCCGGGTCGTCGAGCGAACTCGGCCAGCTGGTCCGGTAGTCGTAGAGCAGCCGGGCCAGCTGGACCTGGAGGTAGCGCGGGAGCACGGCGTGGGTGATGGGCCAGGCGATCTTGCGGAAGGTGGACGCCCAGGCGCCTTGCGGAATGGCGCCGCCGTACTCCTTGGAGAACTTGCGGAACCAGTCGCGGACGCGGTCACGCTCGTATTGACTGTCGATCCACCCCGGCGTGCTCTTGGCATAGATCGGCCAGAACTCGATGCCGTCGTAGACGTAGCCAATCTCAGCTGCGTGCACAACCAGGGGGAGCCACCAGCGGGTGGTAGCTCGGGCGATCAAGCGCTCTCGGTGCGCGGCGACCACAGCGTCGCGCAGGAGCTTGCGCTCGTCCTCATCCAGCCCGTGCTCCAGAGCGAACACGGGTGTTGCCATCTCCAACGTCTGGCGCCGCTGACGCAGGGTCGTGAAGTGCGCCTGGAGCAGCTCGTGGAAGTACTCCAGCGTGTCGACGGTGCCGCCGCGTTCGACTTCAACCACCGCGACGCACCTCCTTCAACGTCGACCCAAAGGCCCGCAGGCTAGCTAGGCAACAGTCTGGACGACACCACTGACACAGAAGGCCATCGGCTTCTTGCCGCCGCAGGCGGCTCGTTAGTTCAACGCCGGGCAGCAGGCCGCTGACGTCCGCTGGCTGAGTGACGCGAGTTCTATAAGGGTGGGGGGAACTCGTCAGCCGGCACTGTCCACGACGACTCGACCTTTGCTCCGAAGGGGACTACATCAGCCTCGATACCAAACACGGCCCGTATCGATGTGAGCAAGGCAAGCCGATCTCTGGCCGCGGCAGCCTTGAGCGCGCGCCAGGCGTCCAGGGTCGTTGCGGCCGTGGCGTTCGGCTCCATCCGACCCATGGCCGAATTGATCAGGCGATGGTGGGAGTCATGCATGGCCTCCGCGCTGAGAACCACCGAACTTGGAGCGATCAAACGCAGGGCTGTCAGTTGGCTTGTCAGTTCTTTGTGCATCCGATGACAGTCGCTCAGGTGTTCTTGGACGGCAACCAGTTCCTTCCCTAGGGCTCTGGCCTGCCGGGCGTTGTCAGAGATGCCAGAGATGGCAAAGCCCAAGTCAACGTACCGATGGGCGACCGAGAACATGGTCTCTCGCCGCCAGGCGGCCGTCTCCACGCTCGCCGTGGTCCGGAACTTCCAGCGCTCGGTGATAACAGTGAGCAAGGCAAGGATGGACGCGACAGCCGCGCCAATGAGAGCTGCTTGGACCGTGTCACTCATGCGTCCCATCCTCTACGTCCGCGATCACGTGTTGCAGCACGTGAGCAGTGTGTACGAAGTCACTCGGGGACGTCAGAGTTGGAGTGCGCGGACGGGTCCTAGTTGAGCCGCCGCCGCGGCCGTCGGCACAAGAAGCCCTTTGAGGCCCGTGGCCACGCGGAAGTGTCCAGGTGCGCGTTCAGAGAACCCCAGTCTCAGAGTGCTCGACGCGACCTCGTCTCAGACTCGTCGAACCGTGCGAGCGGCAGTCTCAAACTCCTTCGCGCAGGACAAGTCCCGTCACGTTGACGGCGAGGCGGACCCGCTCAGCTCACTCCGCATCGATCCGCCCAGCTAGCACCGCCATCCCGGGGCCGTCGAGCTCGGCGAGGGCCACCGACCTGCCGGCCATCCCCATGAGCAGTGCCTCCCCCGGCCCTTCTACCCGGGGGCCGCGTCCGGCTGCCCAGCCCAGGTCGACGGCCATCAGGGAGAGCCCTCGGATCCGGCGCGGGATCCCGGCCGCATACGCCACTCGCGCGAAGTTGAGGGCGGGGACGAGCCGTTCGGCGGGGACGACCCGCGGCAGTCCGAGCGGACGTCGGATGTCCTGATGGTGGACGAGCGCGTCGAGCAGGGCAACGCGCCCGCCGAAGAGCGTCGGCAAGCCTCGGGGCCGCAGGTGCCGCGCGAGGAGCGTCTGGATCTCCTCCGGACCCAGCCGGGCGTTCTCGATGCTCCCGAGTGCGTTCGACCGGTCGAGGCGGTATGCCGCCGAGCGCATCCTGCCCAGAGTCCCCGCCCAGCCCGCGATGTCATAGTCGATGACGTGGGCTGCGACGTCTCTCACCGTCCAGCCGGAGCACAGCGACGGCGCGTCCCACTGCTCGGGGGAAAGCCCGCCGAGCAGTGCGAGGAGATCGGCGCGCTCACTGCCGACCAGGTGGACGACGCGAACCACGGACCCACCCTATTGCGGTCTCGGTCCTGCTTACGGCGTTGGAATCTTCTCCCGCAGGTCGAGCCTGAAGGGGCCCGTGGTGAGTCCAAAGCCGATCAACCGGCATCACGTGGAGGCGGTCAGCGAAGGTGTAGGAGCGGGTTCCGGTCGTCAGGATGACCCCCGCGACAAAACGGGCGCCGAGAGCATCGCGCAGCTGGGTCAGGCCGCGAAAGGCTTGACCTGGTGCCCGTTCGCCCGACTTCACCTCAAAGGCCAGGACCGAGCCATCGTCATTCTCAATGACCAGGTCTACTTCCGCGCCGTCGCTGGTCCGCCAGTGGCCCAGCAGGGTGGGTTCATCGAGCCAAGAAGCTTGCTTGCGGATCTCGCCAACGACAAAGGTTTCCAGCACGTTCCCAAAATCGGCCAGAGCCGCCGCATCGAGGGACACGAGCTTGTCGGGTGTGAGACGCAACAGTCGTGCGGCCAGACCGGAGTCGATGACGTGCACTTTGGGAGTGACGCTGACCCGTGAGCGGAGGGTCTTACCCCACGCTGGCAATCGCGCCACGAGAAAGAGATCCTCAAGGAGCCGCAGATGGCCCTCTACGGTAGCGCGGCTGACAGCCAGCTTGCCCGCGGCGGAGGAGACGTTCAGCAGTTGGCCGGTCTGGGCCGCTAACAGTGCGAGCAGGTCTGTCATCGCCTGACGTTCACGGATTCGGCTCAGTTCCCGGGCGTCTCGCTCGACCGAGGCACGCACGAAATCGTCGAACCATCGAGCCCGAGCCGCGCGTGAGCGGCGCAACGCGAGGGGGAAGCCACCGGCGCAGACGCGTTCCGCGTATTCCGCCCGCGCGGTCGTGGTCGTGGAGAACAGGGTGACGGTACCTTCGGGGTCGGCCCGAAGCGTAGGCAGGAAATCCTCAAGTATGCCGCCGATCTCACCTTGGGACAACGGCCAGATGGTCAGCGCGTGCGACCTCCCGGTCAGCGCCTGGGCAGTGGTAGGCAACGCGTCCTGCCGGGTCGAGCCCGTGATGACGGCCGTCCCCGGCAAACTGCCCTCGCGATTCAGCCGGGCCTTGAGTGCGTCCAGAATGTCGGGCACTCGCTGGTACTCATCGATGCACACGGGGGCAGGTCCGCTGACGATCGAGCTCAAATTTCCGACGACCGCCTCGCGAACCTCGACGTCGTCCAAGTCCAGGACCGAGCCGCCAGCGTTTGCCGCAAATCCGCGCAACACCGTTGACTTGCCCACTGACCGTGGTCCATGAAGAGCGATCACCGGCTCGACCATGACCAGTTCGGGCAACATCTGGCTGATCCGTCGCGTCACCAACGAGTCAAGGACCATAGATTCAACCTAGCAGATCTGATGGCCTCAACTTTACAAACGTGAGGCCCTTGACCTAGCAATTCTGATGGCAGGAGCCGTGAACTACCGTGTGCCCGCCCAGCTGGTGACAGCATGCAATCAATTGAAGTGATGCTAAGCTGTCAAGAATGAGAACGACGGTCACTCTCGACGCGGACACCGAGCACCTGGTCCGACAGCGGATGAAGGACAAGGGCGTCTCCTTCAAACGCGCCCTCAACGACGCCATCCGGGAGGGTGCGGTCGGGCGCACGCGAGAGCAGTTCGAGTCGCCCAGCTTTGATCTCGGTGTCCCCGCGGTCGATCTCACGAAGGCGCTTCGCCTCGCTGGAGAGCTTGAGGACGAACACCTCATCAGCGGGATGCGACGCGGGGCGTGAAGATCGTCGACGCGAACGTCCTGCTGTGCGCGGTGAACACGTCAGCGGCGGACCATGCCGTGGCGAAGCGCTGGCTGGATCGCGCACTCGGAGGAGGCGCGCCGGTGGGCCTCGCCTGGATCGTCCTTCTCGCGGTGATCCGTCTCACGACCCGGCCGGGTCTGTTCCCACGCCCTCTGTCCGTCGAGCAGGCACACGGTCTCGTCCGTCATTGGGTCGGAGCGCCGACGGCTGTCCTCATCCACTCGGGGGAGCGCCACCTCGATCTGCTCTCGGGTCTGCTGGGGGAGGTGGGCACGGCGGGCAACCTGACCAACGACGCCCACCTCGCGGCGCTCGCCCTTGAGCACGGGGGCGAGATCGTCAGCTTCGACGCCGACTTCGCGCGCTTCCCCAAAGTTCGGTGGAGCCGGCCGTCCTGAGGGCCGCGCCACGTAACCCCGCCTCGCGTGGCCGGGCCAAAGCTCCCCCAGAGCCACTCAACGTGGGAACCTGGTCAAGAACCCCTGCACCCGCGCGTTAAACAACTCCGTTGCGCCAGAGTCGTATTCGTCCGGCTGCCCGACATCGGTAAAGAGATGTCCGCTGCCCGGATACACGTAGTCGGAGACGTCCGAACCCGCGCGCGCCGCCTCCGCGACCAGACGCGCGGTCGGCTCCACGTCGACCCACCCGTCATCGATCATCCGATGCACAGCCAGCGGTATGCCGCCCCGCCACTTCCCGTCGTCACCGAACTCCGCGCCGTAGCGGCCGCCACCGGCCACCAGCAGTGCTCCGACCACCCCGGGCTCTCGCTCGGCGAGGTGCTGCGCCCACAGCGCACCCATTGAGAAGCCGATGACGACAACGGGAGCTGGGCACGCGGCATACGCCTCGCTCAACGCCGCCTCGGCAGCAGCCCGAGCACCATCCAGGTGGGCCATGGCGGCGGCATACCCCTGCGGTCCGCCCTCGAAGACAACCCCGCCGAACAGGTCAGGGGCCACGGCTGAGAAGCCGAGCGCGCGCACCCGGTCGGCGAGGTCCAGGACAGCTGGGCGCCGACCGAGGGCCGAGTGCACAATGAGGACGGTCGTCATGACAGCGACGCTACTAGCCGCGACCGACACTGGCCCGAATCGAGAAGGACGATGCGATGCCATGCCCGCCATGGCATCGCCATCCCGCCGCCCGTAGGGCTTCTAAAGGGACGGTTGGCACATCGGCCACTTCGGGACTGGTGATCTGGAGGCGCAGGTCAAGGACGCGGAGTCGCTCGTTCGGGCGCTGCCGCTCGTCCAGCGCTCTTACGAGGAGAGTTGACAGGCCAACAATGTCGCGCTTCTTGTCGGGGCCTCTGGAGCGCCCTGGGCCGAGACGTGGTCTGCGCCGCCCAGTGGGGGCCGAACCCGTCGGGGCGTCAGGCCCACACGGAAACCATCACCACTATCGTTTCTCTGCGGTCTGGCTATGTAAGTTTACGTGCTAAAGTTTCGTTGACGGCTGATCGGCGAAAGGATAGCGACTGTGGGCAGCTGGGAGGAGGCGCGTTGGGAGTCGGCTGAGCCCAACCTGCCTCGGCGCGACCGGCGAAGTGGTCTCTATTCGCGCTACGTGCCAGACCTGCTCGTCGGCACGCCCCTGGTTCTCGACCCTGAGACCGATCAGTTGGTGGCGCAGGCAGAACGGCAGGTTCGAGCCCTGGGCAGAGGCCACCGAGACCTGGCGGGGATCTCTCGCTTTCTACTGCGCTCCGAGGCCATCGCGTCCTCGCGGATCGAGGGGATTGCCCCGTCCGCACGTCAAGTCGCGCTGGCCGAGCTCGGCCAGCGGGAGGAGGTGCGGGGCGTCAGTGATCAGGCACAGATGGTCGCGAACAACATGACCGTCGTCCGTGAAGCGACCACTCGCCTCGTCGAGGTCGAGCAGGTGACGGTCGAGCACATCGTGGCGCTGCATCGCTCGCTCCTCCCCGCCGAGCCGCGGCACCACGGGCTGAGGACGGTGCAGAACTGGATCGGTGGCTCGGACTGGCATCCCCTCGACGCGGACTTCGTCCCGCCCGCCTGGGAGCGGGTGTCGGGGTTGGTGGCCGACCTCGTCACCTATTGCGCCGGGGGACTGCACTCCCCTATCGCTCAGGCCGCCTTGATGCATGCTCAGTTCGAGACCATCCACCCCTTCACCGATGGCAACGGCCGGGTCGGCCGCGCACTCATCCACACGGTTCTCGCCCGCCGTGGCCTGACCCAGGACGCGGTGCTTCCGATCAGCCTCGTCCTGGCGACGATGCGGGATCGCTATCTCGAGGGACTTGCGACGTATCGCGTCGCCGCAAGCGCTGACTCCCTGACCGGCATGGCGGTGCGCTCAGCCTGGATCAACGTCTTTGCGGAGGCGACGGTGCTCGCGTGCGAGCAGGCGAGGCGCATCGTGGCTGAGCTGGCAGACCTGCGCGGCCAGTGGGACGAGCGGCTCGCACAGGCTCGCGCAGCTCGGGGTGCCACCCGCGCCCTGCGCAGCGACTCAGCCACGGCGGCCATTCTCGCCGACCTTCCGGCGACACCCGTACTGACCACTTCCACCGTGGCGCGGATCCACGGCGTCTCCCGGGTGGCGGCAGGCAAGGCGTTGGATGAGCTGCGGGAGGCCGGGATCCTCTCGGCCAAGGGGATCGGGCCCGGGGCCCACGCCTTCGTGGCCAACGATGTCCTCGACACCATCACCTGGGCAGAGCGTCGTCTGGCCAGCACGAGCTTCGACACCCGGCATAGCGCGCCGCATCGGCTCGCCCCCGCCGCTCCCCCGGGAAGGCCTTTGCCGTGAGTGGCTCGGGGCAGCTGGTCAAGGAGACTCCTTCTCCGGACGTGCTCGCGCGCGAGATCGTGGAAGACCTCACCGCGGCGTTGGCCGAGCTCGAAGCGGTCGCCGCCGCGCTGGAGGAGCAACTCGGCTGAGCAGTATGGCGCCCGCGCCCACCATCGGGCGTCGGTTGGGCGGCATACTGGCTCGACCTCGGGCGGCCGGCGGCCGGGTGACAACGGATGACGAGCGAAGGAGCAAGACGCATGCCCAGGTATCTGCTGGCCGTCTACGGCCCGGCCGAGCGGACGGCGTTCGGCAACTACCCCAGCAAGGATGCGATGCTCCAGGCCTTCGCCGACACGGGCGAGTTCAACGCCAAGCTTGAGCGCGACGGACACTTCGTGTTTGCCGATGGGCTGCAGGCCGCGTCCAGCGCAACGACGGTCGACGCGCGAGGCGAAGCGCCGGTGTTCACGCCAGGGCCAATCATCCAGTCCGAGAAGCATATTGACGGCTTCTGGGTCATCGAGGCGGCCAATCTCGACGAAGCCCTCGCGCTCGCGGCAGAAGGGTCCAAGGCGTGCCGCGGCACGATCGAGGTGCGACCCTTCCAGACCGAAGAGTCGATCACCGCGCTGCTTGACTCCTGACCTGCGGCCACTGCCCCGATCCGCACCGCACCACCCTGTCAGGGGGCGGCGGCATACTGGCGCGATGGCGACGGACGACGACCTGGCGCGCATCGCGATGGCCCTGCCCGAGGTGGAGGTCGGCACCTTCTGGGGCGGCCCGGCATACGTCGTCGCGGGCAAGGCGATCGCCAACCGCCGCCCACCCCGCCGCGACGAAGGCACCGTCGACCCGCGCACTGGTGAGCCCTACGAAGACCTCATCGTCGTCCACCTCGGCACCCGCGAGGCGAAGGAAGAGGCGCTGGGCACCTTCGACCCGAACGTCGTCTTCACGATCCCGCACTTCGCCCGTTCGTATGCCGTGCTCGCCCACCTCGATCGGATCGACGTCGCCGACCTCGAAGACCTCGTCGATCTCGCCTGGACCACTCGGGCACCCAAACGCCTTGTCGCGGAACGAAAGTTGGGAGACTGAGAACCCATGACCGAGAACGCCCCGCCGACGGACAACGTCATCGCCTGGCTCCTCGACGGTGACCCCGCAATCCGGTGGCAGGTCATGCGCGACCTGCTCGACGAGCCGGAGCAGGTCTGGCAGGCCGAACGCGCCAAGGTCGAAACCCACGGCTGGGGCGCAGACCTGCTCGCCCGACAAGGCGAGGACGGTCTCTGGGACGGTGGCGTGTTCGTCCCCGCAGGCTTCACCCGCGAGGCGTGGCAGCAGGAGGGGCAGCCCTGGACGGGCGCGGCATACGCGCTCAACGACCTGCGCGAATGGGGCCTGGACCCGCGCTCGGAAGCCGCTCGCCGGGTCGTCCGCTTGGTCGGCGAGAACGGTCGCTGGGACGAGGGCGACCAGCCGTTCTGGGAGGGCGAGGTCGAGGAGTGCATCAACGGGCGCTTGCTTGCTGACGGCGCCTACTTCGGCGTCGACATGGTGGCGCTTGCCGCGCGACTGGTGAGCGAGCGCCAGCCCGACGGCGGCTGGAACTGTGAGCGCGCCAACGGGTCGGTCCGCTCCTCGTTCGACTCGACGATCAACGTCCTCGAAGGGCTGCTCGAGTTCGAGCGCGCCACGGGTGGGACGCCCGAGTCACGGACGGCTCGGCAGGCGGGGGAAGAGTTCCTTCTCGAGCGAAACCTGTTCCGCCGCAAGACGACCGGCGAGCCGGCGGACGCGGACTACCTCTTGCTCGGGCACCCGCACCGCTGGGTCTACAGCATCCTCCGCGCCCTTGACCACCTGCGCGCCGGAGCCTCACTCACCGGAGCCCCCGCCGACCCGCGTCTCACCGAAGCCCTCGATCACCTGCGCAGTCGCCGTATGCCGGACGGCCGGTGGCCGCTGGATGTGCGCCACGGCGGACGCCAGTGGTTCGAGGTCGACGAGGGACCCGGTATGCCGTCCCGCTGGGTCACCCTCTCCGCCCTCCGAGTG
>JBGAQN010000044.1:0-21659 GCA_044220725.1 Dermatophilaceae bacterium | reverse complement strand
GTGGCCGTCTTGACGGCATACCCCTTGTCCTTGGCCTGCGCCTCGGACAGGCCCATCGAGCCGATCTGCGGCTGGCAGTAGGTGGCTCGCGGGATGAAGGTGAAGTCGATCTCCATCGTCTCAGCGCCCGCGATCGTCTCGGCAGCGACGATGCCCATCGCTTCGGCGACGTGGGCGAGCATCATCTTGGCGGTGACGTCACCGATGGCATAAACCCCCGGAACGTTGGTGCGCCCGCGGCCGTCGATGGCGATGGCGCCGCGGTCGGTGAGCGCTACGCCGGTCGACTCGAGGCCAAAGCCCTGCACCCGCGGGGCGAAGCCGATCGCGGACAGCAGCCGGTCGGCCTCCAACACACTCGCCTCGCCGCCCGCGGCGGGAGACACGGTGACCCGCACCCCGGACCCGGTGTCCTCGACAGCCTCGACCTTGGTGCCGAGCAGGACCTTGACGCCCAGCTTCTTGTAGTGCTTGGCCAACTCCTTCGAAACGTCGGCGTCCTCGGTGGGCACCATCCGGTCGAGGAACTCGACGATGGTCACGTCGACCCCGAAATTGCGCATGACGTAAGCGAATTCGACACCGATGGCGCCGGACCCCGCGATGATGATCGAGCTGGGGAGGTTGGGGTCGAGGATCTGCTCCTCGTAGGTGACGACGTTGGCGCTGATCTGCACGCCCGGGATCATCCGGGTCACCGAGCCGGTGGCGATGATGAGGTTGTCGAAAGTGATCGAGCGGACCGAGCCGTCGGCAGCCTTGACGTCCATCGACGTGGCGCCGGTGAGCGTCCCCCAGCCGTTGATCTCCTCGATCTTGTTCTTCTTCATGAGGAAGTGCACGCCCTTGACGATGCCGGCAGACACCTGCCGCGAGCGCGCATGGGTCGGCCCATAGGACATCGTCGCGTCACCCTCGATGCCGAACTTGGCCTTCTCGTGGGTGAGCACGTGGGCCAGCTCGGCGTTCTTGAGCAGCGCCTTGCTGGGGATGCAGCCGACGTTGAGGCAGACCCCGCCCCAGTACTTCTCCTCCACGACGGCGGCTTTCAACCCGAGTTGCGCGCAGCGGATCGCCGCGACGTAACCACCCGGACCCGCACCAAGGACAACGACGTCGAAGTCAGCCATGGGGCCAAGCCTATGGGGTGGCTTCTCCCCTGGCCGCTGCGGTGGCCGCGCGGTGCTCGTCACGCAGTTTCTCGTATGCCGCGACGCTGACCGCGACCCGCTCACCGAACCCGTCTGGGACCGGACCGAGGACCTTCGCGGGCACCCCGGCGACCATCGATCCGGGCGGGATCACCTGGCCCTCGCGGACCAGCGCCGATGCCGCGATGAGCGAACCGGCGCCCACGACAGCGTTGTTGAGCAGCGTCGACCCCATCCCGATGAGACACCCGTCGGCCACGGTGGCGCCGTGGACGATGGCCCCGTGGCCGACGGTCACGTCCGCGCCGAGGTCGACCGCCGCTCCGGGGTCCGCGTGGAAGATCGCGTTGTCCTGCACGTTGGAGCGCGCCCCGATCCGGATTCGGGCCCGGTCCGCGCGGATCACCACGCCATACCAGATGCTCGCCCCCTCCTCGATGACGACATCGCCGATGACCGTCGCGGTCGGAGCCACCCATGCGGTCGGCGCGACCTGCGGCGTGTGGGAGCCAAAGGGAACGATCACCGGTCACCCTCCTGGTTCGGTCTGCTGGGTGTGCCCGCAGGGTATGCCGCCCGCCGACGTCCACGGCGGCCGGGATCTCACTTCATGGACAGCCGCCAACCTGTCGTTACGTCGTGTTATGGTTCCCATAAGTTCGTGACGGAGGGTTCTCGGGGGATCGTCCGTCACGACTCATCCGCCCCCAAGGAGAGACCGTGACCGTCACCGCCGTTCCCGTGGCCGCGCCCGCCGGGCGTCGCGCCTGGACGACGCTGTATGCCGTCACCCGGCTCACCATCGATCTGCAGCGCACGGCCAGCACCCTCTGTCGCTGACCCCCGTCGGCGGGCGCACTGACGCGCCTTGAACCCCCTCGGCGCGCACCCGGCATACCGGAAACTCGCCTCCCGCCCGGCAACGGACGCTGCGCGCTCTCGCGGCACCGCCTGCACCGTCGCGCTGCCGCGTGCCCACCTCCTGATCTCCCGCACCGAGCGTCCACTCGAATCACCCATCCCCCCAAGGAGTTCCGCATGCCTCTGTTCCTCACCGAGCTGGTCCCGCTGGACCCCACCCGCGCCGGCGTGACTGCGAGCCTCGACGCTCTGGCCGCTGCCCTCGCGGACGCCGCAGAGATCATCGAGTCGCAGGTCACCAGCGGCGCCGAGCGAGTATTCGTCATCGTCGAGTCCGCCGATGCGGACGCCCTAGCGACGATCGCCGTCAATGGCCTGGTCTCCGTCGCCGAGATCACCGCGCCCGCCCCGGTGCGCCTGGTCGGGACCGACCTGGGCGTTCTCAAGGCGGCCCGGCCCGGCGCCAGCCACCTCGTCGAGTGGGACCTGCCCGCTGGCCTGGACATGGACACCTATCTGGCGCGCAAGGCGGCCAAGACCCCGCTGTATGACCAGGTCCCCGAGGTGGCCTTCCTGCGCACCTACGTCCGCGAGGACATGGTCAAGTGCCTGTGCTTCTACGACGCCCCTGATGTCCAGACCGTCGTGCGGGCCCGGGAGGTCGTCTCGGCACCGGTCAACCGCCTGCACACCTTGGTTTCGGTGCGTGCGGCGGTGACCCCATGACGGCGACAGCGCTGGCGCCCACGCCCGCATCCGGAGCCAGGGACGTCGAGGACATCCGGTCGCTGGCTGCCGCGACCGCCAGCGAGGTCGACACCGGGCAGGTGCCCGCCTCCTGGGTGATCGGGGCCTTGGCCGAACGAGGGTTGCTCGACCTCGGCATCGGTGCGGTCCTCACCGACCCGGACGGAGCGCCGGACCTCACCGAGCTCGTCGGACTGGTCGATGCGATCGCCCAGGAAGACCTCGCCAGCGCCTTCTCGTTCTGGGCGCACCGGATGGTTCTGGACTACCTCGCGCGAGGCCGCCGCACCCCTGCCCTGGATGCGGAGTTGGCCGAGCTGCGGCGGGGCCGACGCCTGGGCAGCACGGCCATGGCCACGGGAGTCAAGGCCCTGGCCGGGATCGACGCCCTGCCCGTGCGGGCCACCCTGGAGGGCGAAGCGGTCCGGCTCGACGGGGTCATCCCGTGGGCTTCCAACCTCACTCCGGACGCCACTGTCATCGTCGCGGCCGGGCTGGCCGACTCCGACGCCATCGCCGTGGCGGTCCGAGTGGACGCCCTGGGCGTGACCTGTCGCGCGGCGACGGGCTTGCTCGCGCTCGACGCGACCGCGTCGGGGACCCTTCGCCTGGACGGCGTGCTCGTCGCGCGCGACGCCGTCCTTGCCGACGACCTGCGCGCCTTCGCGGCCGGGTTCCGGCCGACCTTCCTGCTCCTGCAATCGGCCTTCGCCCTCGGCCTGGCCAGACGGGCCTTGCGAGAGGCCGGACGTCTGCAGGGGCGGCCCGACCTCGACGTGCTCCGCCCCCAGACGGAGGCCCTCACGCAGGTGCTGGCACGGCATACGGCATCGCGAGACCGGATCGCTCGGGCACCGCAGGCGGCGCCGCTGGCAAACCTGCTGCGGCTGCGCCTGGAGGTCGTCGACCTGGCAGTCGGCGCCACCCGACTTGAGGCCACCCTCGCGGGCGGACGCGGCTACGCGTCGGCCAGCTCGACGGCCCGCCGTCTTCGCGAGGCCGCATTCCTGCCCATCCAATCCCCCTCAGAAGGACACCTGCGATGGGAACTCTCCTCGCTCACCTCGACGGCGTGACCGTCCGTCGCGGCACTCGTGAGGTGCTCCGCGGCATCGACCTCGACCTCCCCACCGGCACGGTGCTCGCCGTGCTCGGCCCCAGCGGCGCCGGCAAGTCGACCCTGCTCGGCGTGCTCGCGGGCCAGGTGACGCCGACGCACGGGGACGTCCACTGGGCCACGCCTGACCCGCGCGTGGGTCTGGTCACTCAGGCACCGCACCTGTTCCCGTGGCTGACGGTCACCGAGAACATCGCCATCGGGCTGCGGTATGCCGCCAACCGCACCGCCGCGCGCGGCGGGTCGCCCGACGGCGCCAGATCGGACGGCTCGGCTCCGGCCGATAACGGACCGGACGGCGGGCGGGACGGCGGGGCCGACCCGACGTTCGCACGGTTAGGCGTCAGCGGCCTGCTCGAACGGCTCGACCTGCAGGGCGTGGCCGGACATTACCCCGACCAGTTGTCCGGCGGCCAGGCCCAACGGGTGTCCCTCGCCCGGACGCTCGTCGTCGACCCCGACCTCGTGCTGCTCGACGAGCCGTTCAGCGCCTTGGACCCGGCGACCCGTGAAGACCTGCAGGCCTGGTATCTCGCTCATGCCCGCCGCCACGTCCGCACGACCGTCGTCGTCACCCATGACGTCGACGAGGCCCTCGTGCTCGCCAACCGGGTTGCGCTGCTGTCGGCGGACGGGGCGCTCGCCCGCAGCTGGGACATCGAGCCGGCGTCGTCGTCGACGGCGGCGCGCAGCCATCCGCTGCGAAACAGCATCCGGGCCGCCTTCGACGAGGACCGCGAGCTCGTCGGCGCCGCCGCAGCGGCTGGTGCGCACCATGCCTGAGCTGGCCCGTCGTGACCTGCTAACCCTCGGCGGCCGACTGCTCGCAGCCGGCACCGTCGCCGGCCTCGGCGTACGCGGGGCAACCCTGGCCGCAGGTGCCACTCCGGCGACTTCGGCAGTCCGGGATGCCGGCCTGGGACGGGACCTGAAGATCGGTTACCTCCCGATCACCGACGCCTCCGCGCTACTCACCGCCCACCAGCGTGGCCTGTTCGCTGCCCGCGGCGTCACGAGCGCCAAACCGCTGCTCATGCGCAGCTGGGAGGCCCTGGCCCAGGCTTTCGTCGTCGGGGAGGTCGACGTGGTCCACCTCCTCGTACCGTTCGCGGTGCAACTGCGCCTGGCCCACGACCACCCGTTCTCGATGGTGGCCTGGGGACACACCAACGGATCGGCGCTCACCGTCACCCCGACGATCACCGGCACGAGCGAACTCGCCGGCACGACTGTGGCGATCCCCTACTGGTGGTCTATCCACAACATCCTCCTGCAGCAACTGCTGGCCAAGGAGGGCCTGCGCCCGGTCATCCGGCAGCGGGCCTCGGCGGCGGACCGGACGGTCGAACTCGTCGTCATGGCACCGGCTGACATGGTGCCCGCATTGGCCGCCAAGACGATTGCCGGGTTCGTCGTCGCCGACCCGTTCTCCGCGGTCGCCGAAGCCAAGGGTGTCGGCCGAGTCCACCGCTTCCTCGGTGACGTGTGGCGCCAGCACGCCTGCTGCGGCGTCGCCGTCCGCCAGGAGCTCATCGCCCAACACCCCCAGGCCGTCCAGAGCATCACCGACGCGGTCGTCGACGCCCAGACCTGGCTCGAGGGCCATCGCCCGGAGGCCAGCCCCTTGCTGACGACCACCGGCGGCTACTTCCCCCAGCCGCCCGCGGCGGTGAATGCCGTCTTCCGGCGGGGGACGGCGGCATACCAGCAGGTCCTGGCCCACCCGGACTGGCACGGCGAGACTCTGTCGTTCTCGGCGTTCCCGCAGCCGTCGTTCACTCGCTCACTCGTGGGCCTCATGCGCGAGACCCTCGTCGACGGGGACCGCGGCTTCCTGGACAGCCCCGGCGCCGGAGCAGCCCACGAACGGGTCTTCGACGACCGGTTCGTCCGACGTTCGATCGCCGCGGCCGGACTGCCCGTCCCCGCGCCCCGACAGGAAGACATCGCCCCGTGAGCACCCTCATCCGTCCCGATACCTCGGTCACGCCCTGGGGCACACGGGCCATCTGCGACGTGGACAACGTCGAGTCGACCCGAGCGTGGAGCCGGTTCACCCTCCCGGCCGGCGGGCTGCTGCTGTCCGTCGGTCTGTGGTGGCTCATCACCGAGGTGCTCTTCTCGGGACGTGCCCTGGTGCGGGAGTTCTCGCCCGAACGGACCGTCTCCGGCCTGATCGAGCTCGCCGGGGCTGGCGTCGTCGATCACGCCGCTAGCAGCGTCTTCCGCCTCCTGGCCGGCTTGGCGATCGCCGTCGTCGTCGGGGTGCTTGCCGGAGCGACGATCGGCTCGCACCATCGGCTGGAGCGAGCCCTGCGGCCCGCCTTGTTGTTCCTGCGGATGGTGTCGCCGCTGTCCTGGGCTCCCGTCGCGGTCATTGCCTTCGGGATCGGCGACCGTCCGGTCATCGCCCTCGTTGCCGCCACGGCGGTGTGGCCCATCCTCGCCAGCACCGCCGAAGGCGTCGCCGGGACCGACCCCGGCCTCACCCTCGTCGCCCGCGCGCTCGGGGCCAACCGCTGGGAGCTCATCCGGACGGTCGTCCTGCCCTCGGTCCAGCCGCGCGTCCTGTCCGGTCTGCGAATGGCCATCGGCATCGGGTGGGTGGTCTTGGTCCCGGCGGAGATGCTCGGGGTCACCTCAGGATTGGGCTACCAGATCCTCAACGCCAAGGACCAACTGGCCTATCACCAGATCACCGCCCTCATCATCCTCATCGGCACCATCGGGTATGCCGTGGACCTCCTGGCCCGCTGGGCGCTGCGGACCCCGCGCGAGCGGGCCGGAGCCGACCTCCACCGGGGCCAAGCCGCCCGAGCCCTGGACAATCGATGAGCGCCCGGGCACGCACGCTGCTGGTCGTTGAGGGCAGCCATCACGCAACCTCGCGGACGGCTGTCCTGGCTGCGGATCTGGCCGAGCGAAGCCTCGCCGCTCTTGCCGATCGCGACCCCGAATCCGGTTGGACGGCATACCCATTGGCGCTGCGAGACGTGGGACGAGACTTGCTGGACGCGCTGCTCACGGGGTCGGCGAACTCGGGGTCCGACTGGGTGCGTGAGGTGACCAGCCGGGCCGATGTGCTGGTGCTGGCCACCCCGTGCCACAACGCGTCGTTCAGCGCGCTGACCAAGCTCTATCTCGACGTGCTCGGGCCGAACGCACTCTCGCGGCTCCCGACGCTGGTCGCCGTCGCGGGGGCGTCGCCTCGGCATACCCTCGTCGCCGACCTCGTCGTGCGACCCGTGGTGAGTGGCCTTGGCGCATGTGTCGCGCCAACCGCGGTGTATGCCGCCGACTCCGATTGGGCGTCGGCCGACGCCACCCCAGGCGCGGCCCTGGCCCGTCGCTGCTCGCGGGCCGCTGACGACTTGGCAGTCGCCGCCCAGCGTGTCGATACTCAAGCCTTCGTGGCCGTCCAGCCCTCTGCCGGCGCACGGTGAGCGTCTCGAAGGGCGACGCGCTCGCGGACGTGGTCGTCGGCTGCGGGTGACTCCGTCACGCCGGTCGCGGCGTGGCCGGGGCCCGAGGTCGGTGGCGATAGGGAACTCCACGAAAGGGCCAAAGCGGCGGCTCCGGCGGCGACGAGCAACACCAGGGCGACCGGACCGAGGCGCACACCCAACCAGGGCGTCACGACCGTGGCGACCAGGGCCGCCGCGACCATCACGCTGTCACCCAGGCCGAGCACACTGGCCCGGAGCTCATCGGGCACCGACGTCTGCAGCACCGCGGTAGCCACGTTCTCGCAACAGACGGCAACCGCCCCGATGACCGCAAGCGAGCCCAGGGACGCCAGCCCGCCCGGGAGAATCGCGAAGACTGCGGCCGTCCCTGCGAGAGTCAGCAAGCAGGCCCGGCCCGAGCTCATCATCCTCGTGTGGGCCAGCGCCGGGGCGCCCAGAGCACCAAACCCGAGGACGGCGATCGCCAAGCCGAAGCCCTCGTCCCCTGATGCCCATACGCCGTGAGCCAGCTGCAGCAAGAGCAGGCCGATGATGCTCAACAACGCGTTGACCACGGCAACGACGGCGAGCGCGTGGCGGGCCGAAGAATTGCCGCGGAGCAGCGCCCAGACCCCCCGACCGGCCTCCGAGGTCTCCGCTGCAGAAGGGGCGGGCATGGCGATCCGCCCGAAGGTCACGACCGCGGCTGCGACGAGGAACCCGCCTGCCACGGCGACCCAAGCGTCGGGAAGTCGTCCGACGAACAAGCCGCCGATGGCGGGTCCTACGACGAACGACGCGACCTCGACGGTGACCAGCAGGCTGGTCGCCCGGGCGGTCGCCGCCCCGGCCAGGCGCGGCATACCGGCGGCCAACGCGGGGTATGCCGGTGTCCCGGCCACGATGGCAGCGGTCGCCGCCAGCACGGCGAGGGTCGCAGAGCCGGCAGCCATCGCTGCCGCGCAAGCGAACAGGCACACCAGTCGGGCCCACAGCGACAGCCGCACGATTCGGGCCCGCTCGCGCCGGTCGGCCAGGCGTCCGGAAAGCCACGACAGAGCGACGTAGGGCGCCAGACGGGCGGCGCCGGCCAACCCGAGCAGCAGGTGCGAAGTGGTCGACTCCTCGACGAGGACCAAGAGCATGGGCCACGGGAGCCCCATCCCCACCGCTGCCCCAGCATGTGAGCCGATGACTCGCCAAACCCCCCGGTTCATGACCCGACCGAACCCGAGACGACCCGCGTGGCCAAGGGTGCGAAACCGTTGAAGCCGACCGTCGAATAGCAGGTGGTATACGCCCCCGCCGACAGCAGGCTGACCGTGTCGCCCTCAGCGAGAGCGAGCGGAACCGCGACCGGGGTGCGTTCGTAGAGGACGTCGGCACTGTCGCAGGTCGGGCCAGCCAGCACGGCGGGTCCGGTCGGGCCGCCGTCGGCCGAGGTGACCAAGCGGTAACGGATCGCCTCATCGAGCGTCTCGACCAGACCGGTGTAGACCCCGGCATCGAGGAAGACCCACCGGACTGCACCCCGTTGCAGGACGGTGACCACTGAAGCGACCAGCGTCCCAGCGTCGCCGACGATCCCCCGACCCGGTTCCGCCATGGTCTGCGGTCGATGTGCGCCGAAGGCGTCGGACAGCGCCCCCTCGATTGCCTCGCCGTAACTGGCGAACGACGGATGATGGCCTTCATGCAGGGCGGGGAATCCGCCGCCGATGTCCAGCAGCCGTGGGCTGAGCCCCGCCGTGCGAACGGCCTGAAAGATCCGGCCGGCCGCCATGATCGGGCCGCGCCAAGCCTGGGGATCCCGCTGTTGGGACCCGACGTGGAAGGCGACCCCGGCTGCTTCGAGCCCGAGCCGGTGCGCTTCCAGCAACACCTGGATGCATTCGTCCGTCGCGCAGCCGTACTTGCGTGAGAGAGGCCAGTCCGAGCCTTCTCCCGAGGTCACCAACCTCACGAGAACCGCCGCGCCCGGAGCCGCCTCGGCCACTTTGGTGGTCTCTTCGGGTGAGTCCACGACGAAAAGCCGCACTCCCATCGCGTATGCCGTGTGCACATCGGCCCGACGCTTGACTGGGTTGCTGTAGACAAGATCCTCGGGGAGCGCCCCGGCCTGCAAGGCCGCCTGGACCTCACCCGGTGAGGCGACATCGAAACGGCTCCCGGCGGCATACAAGGCGCGAAGGAGGTCCGGGTGTGGGTTGGCCTTCACGGCATAGTGGATCGATGTGCCCGGCAGCGCCGCCACAAGCGCTGCGAACTGATCGAGCGCGATCCCCACGTCCAGCTCCAGGTATGGCGTTATCGGGTCAGGCACCGCGTGGATTGCCAGTTGCACAGGGAACGGTTGGACCACGACGGCCATGTGGGCTCTCCTGCCGGGGAGTCGACGGTTGTTCCCACGAAGATCACGTCATCGCTGCTGTGATACATCCCCCCAGCCTGACTTTGGCCAACCGCTGGCCGGTGGACCGGCCGCCCGAGCGTCCATCCGGGGTCACGGCAGACGGCGGTTGTGTCCGGAACGCACCACTGCCCACGGCACCAGGACGGCCAGGGCGCCCAACGAATAGCCCCAGCCGCCCAGAACAGTGTCGGCGGCATACGAGCCGCCCAGCCACGCGCACGCGATGGCGGCAGCCAAGAACCACAGTTGCGATAGCGGAGCGGCGCTTGGTGAACGGAACCACCCCAACCGTTCGTCCGGATTGTTGCGCACCAAGACCGTGACCGACACCCACGAACACACCGCCGCCACGAGGAGCAGGCCTACCCACCACGGCGCGGACACGGCTGGCTCAGATCGAATGCAGCGTGGAGACGATGGTCGAGACCACGCGATCGACGTCGGCGCGTTTGCGTCCGGCGACCTCCAGGATGACGCAGTTGCGGCCGAGGTCGACGATGAGGGTCGTCAGGTTGATGGTGACGCCGCGCAGGCTGACCGTGCCGTTGATGCGCAGGCCCGGCCCCACGAGGGTGGACGGGCGGGCGGTCCCCAAGACCTTGACCTTGCCCGACACGGCATACGTTTGGGTCACCCAATCGTCATCAGGGAGTGAGGCAATGTCCTCGGTCATCACCGCCACATTGGTGGAGTAGCCATTGACGGGGGCCGCGAGAAAGGCGATGTCGACGTCCTTGAAGCGACTGAGCAACTCGCTGGTGGAGATGCCCAGCTTTTTGGCCAGAGCAGTGATCTGCGCCGGAACTGCCGCCGCTTCCTTCAACGCGACCGGGTTGATCTCGACCCAGGCCGCGGGGACAGCGAAGCGGACCTGCTCGCTGTCCACGGTGGCCCACGCACTGCCGCCCGGCAGCGCAGGGGGCGGCGGCGTCGATGCTGACGGTGTGGAACCTGAGGCGGTCGTGGAGGTTGCAGCGACGGACGTCGGGGCCGTCGTGGAGGTGACTGTGCGGCTCGGAGGCCCGCTCGGACTGGTCGATGTCGACGAGGCCGCGGCGGCGGCGGCGGGCGTCCGGTCGTTGATCGCGTTGACCCCTCCAACGACCAGACATCCGGACAGCAGGGTCAGCACTGCGGCGCCGACGAGGGCCCCCTGCAGACGCGTCATGGCTGACATCGTAGGTGGAGACCGCACCCGGAGCGATGCAGCGTGTGTACAATACGAGTCTATGACAAGTTCCCGGTTTGCGGCGATTGCCCACGACCTGCGCGAGCGGGTCGCTTTGGGCGATGTCGGCACCGAAGGCGCCCTGGAGTCCGAGACTGAACTGTGCGCCCGCTACGGGGTGTCCCGGCCGACGGTGCGTCGCGCCCTGGAGACCCTGCGCGAGGAGGGCCTGGTCCAGTCCCGCCACGGCGCGGGGTGGTTCCTCACGGGCACGGCATACCACCAGCGGCTCGCCTTGGGCACCTTCCGGCATGCGGGTTCCGCGCTGGCCGAGTCGGGCGCCACGGTATGCCGCGAGGTTGCCGACTTCTCGTTCCTCCCGGCTCCTGTGCCGGTCGCCGCGGTCTTGCGGATCCCGGCGGGAGCCTCGGTCCTGCACGTCCGATCGGTGCGCCGGGTCGACGGCGAAGCCCTGGACGTCGCCCACGAATGGGTGCCCCAGGAGTATGCCGGTCGGCTCAGCCGCCTCGACGCTGCCGACCCGGGGTTATGGGCCAGCCTTGACCGGGCCGGGCATGCCATTGCCACGGTCCGCCAGACCATCACCGCCGGATTGGCCAGCGCTGCCGATGCCGAGTTGCTTGGCACGGCAACGGGCGTGCCCCTGCTCCTGGTGCGCCGGGTCGCGACGGGGGCGGACGGCATACCCCTCGCCCTGTCCGACCACCGTTATCTGGCGCACCGGTTCGCCTTGGAAGTGGAGTTCAACTCCGGGCCTTCGGCGAGCACCCCCGAACCGCCCGGCCTACGGGCCGTGCCAACCCCCGCTGACCCCACCCAACCCCAGGAGATCCCGACATGAAGGTCCTCGTCACCGGCGGCGCCGGTTTCATCGGCGCCAACTTCGTTCTGCGCGTGCGCGAGACCCGACCCGACTGGGAGGTGACGGTGCTCGACGCCCTCACCTACGCCGGCAACCGGGCCTCCCTCGCCCCCGTCGAGGGGCAGATCGAGTTCGTCGAAGGATCGATCGCCGACGCCGACCTCGTCGAGCGCCTCGTCGCCGCGACCGACCTCGTCGTCCACTTCGCCGCCGAGTCGCACAACGACAACTCGCTGGACAACCCGTGGCCGTTCATGGAGTCGAACATCATCGGCACCTACCGGCTGCTGGAAGCAGTTCGCAAGCACGGCAAGCGGATCCACCACATCTCGACCGACGAGGTCTACGGCGACCTCGAGCTCGATGACCCCGCCCGGTTCACCGAGTCCACGCCGCTCAACCCGTCCTCCCCCTATTCGGCGAGCAAGGGTGCCGCCGATTTGCTGGTCCGGGCCTGGATCCGGTCGTTCCGCATCGAGGCGACTTTGTCGAACTGCTCGAACAACTACGGACCGCGCCAGCACGTCGAGAAGTTCATCCCCCGCCAGATCACCGGGATCCTCGACGGGGTCCGCCCGAAGCTCTACGGCGCTGGCGCCAACGTCCGCGACTGGATCCATGTCGATGACCACAACGACGCCGTCATCGCGATCATCGAGCGCGGCCGGTTGGGCGAGACCTACCTCATCGGCGCCGACGGCGAACGCAACAACCGCGAGATCATCGCGTTGCTGCTGGAGCTCATGGGCAGGCCCGCCGACTGGTTCGAGCACGTCAACGACCGTCCGGGCCACGACCTGCGCTATGCCATCGACTCGAGCAAGTTGCGCGCCGAGACCGGCTGGGCACCGCGCTACCAGGACATCCGCGCCGGGTTGCGTCAGACGATCGACTGGTATGCCGCGAACGAAGCCTGGTGGCGCACGACCAAGGCCGCGACTGAGCAGGTCTACGCTCGTCTCGGCCGCTGACGATCAAGCGCAGCTGGGGGACGCGAGGAACGAGCGGACCCCACCAGCGCTGAGGAAGCGGCCCCATGCCAAGGCCGCTGACGATCAAGCGCAGGTGAGGGACGCGAGGAACGAGCGGACCCCACCAGCGCTGAGGAAGCGGCCCCATGCCAAGGCCGCTGACGATCAAGCGCAGGTGAGGGACGCGGGGAAAGAGACTGTCCGGTCAACTGTCCAGCGGCGGGACGGCGTCGACGGCTTCCTCGTGGTCCAGGCCGCTGAGTTCGAGCAGGTCGACGACGAGCGAGCGGAGCTGGGCCAGCAGGACGGTCGTGTGATAGCCGTCCGGGTCGACGGTCGCAGTCCGTTCGGCGAGCGCAAGGAACCCCGGCCGGGCGAACTCCGTCGCGCGGTTCTCGGCCCAGGCCCGGTCCAGGATGTCGATCGAGTCCGCGAGGTCGTGCAGCAGCGTCACCACCGCGTCAGGCACGTCGACGCCGTGGTATGCCGCGATGCTCACCCGCCGGACCAAAACCCGGGTGCTGCGCAGGGCTCGATCCAGCGGCTCGACGATCGACGCGATGGACCGCACACTGCCGGCATCGGTGCGTCTGAAGGGGGTTGACGCGATGACCGACAGGCCCTCGTCGGCCGCGGCCTGCAGCTCCCGGATCAGTGAGTCGGTCTCCCGTGCCGTGGCCAAGACCCGAGCCGATCGCTCGACGTCGCCCTCGCGCGCGCTGTGGGCGGCATCTCGCACCAAGGTCGCCATGGTCCGGGCGACGTGGGCGGCCTGCCGCCGAGGTTGGCGCAGTGCCGCGCGAGGAACGATCGTCGCGAACACAAGCGCCACCCCGCCCCCCACCACAGCGTCCAGCCACCGGCCGAAGGCCGTCGATCCGGTGGGGACGAGCACGGTGACCGCGATCGACTGGACCGCCGACTGCATGACAAGCAATTGACCAGCGTCGAGCAACAACGCGATCGACATCGAGACGAGCACGACGACGCTCACCTGCCACGGACCGCTGCCGACAAAGCCGACGAAGAGATCGGCGATCGCCACTCCCAGCGCGACGCCCACGGTCACCTCGGCGACGCGGCGCAACCGCTGCCCATAGGTCATCCCGAGGCAGATGACGGCCACGATCGGCGCGAAGAACGGCATCGGGTGGGCCAGGACCCCGGAGGCGAACCACCAAGCCACCCCCGCCGCCGCCGCGCACTGGGCGATGTGCCAGCTCTTGTCGGTGAGCCGCTCGACCCGGGTCCGCAAGGACAGGCGGCTGCGGGCCCATGCCCGTTCGAGCGTGGCTTCCAACCTCGGGTCACGGAACTCGGCGGCGGGCATGGCTCCATTGTCGACCGTATGCTGCCGACGTGATCCTCGTGACAGGCGCCGCCGGGCACCTGGGCAACGTCCTGGTCCGCGAACTGCTCACCAAGGGCGTCGGTCCGGTGCGAGCAATGGTCCACCGCCGCGCCGACCCGCCGTCCCTGCAGGGTCTTCCCGTTGACATCGTCCGCGCCGACATCGCCCGGCCTGAGACGCTCGTTGCCGCGTTCCAAGGTGTCGACAGAGTCGTCCATCTGGCGTCCCTCGTCAGCATCGGAGACGCCAGCGCTGAGCAGGTCCGTCGGATCAACGTCGAGGGCACGGTCAACGTCCTGGAGGCGTGCCGGACGGCGGGAGTATCCAGACTGCTGTATGCCGGCAGCGTGCACGCCTTCGCCCCGCCCGCCGGTGCGGGCGTGATCGACGAGTCGACCCCCTTGGCGACGACCGGCTCCGCCTACGAGGTGACCAAGGCCGAGGCCACCCGCCGGGTCCTGGCCGCCACCGACCTCGACGTCGTCGTCGCCTGCCCGGGCGGGGTCATCGGCCCGTTGGACTTCCTGCGCAGCGAAGTCGGCGGCCAGATCCGCCAATGGGCCCGGACCGGAGTGGCGGTGACCGTGCCCGGCGGCTATGACTTCGCCGACGTCCGCGACATCGGCAGCGGTCTCGCCAATGCGCTGGACCTCGGTCGCCGCGGCGAGGTCTACCTGCTGAGCAACGCGCACATCGAGGTGACCGACCTCGCGCGCCAGGTCATCCGCGCCGCCGGGAAACGCGGGCCGGTGCTGCGTATGCCGCTGCCCGCGGCATACGCGGCGGCTCGGCTCTCGCTCGCGACGGCACGGTTCCGGCGGGGCAAGCCCACGTTCACCCCGTATGCCCTCGACACCCTTCAAGCCCGGTATGCCGTCGACTCCGGCAAGGCGCGCCGCGAACTCGGCTACCGGACCCGCCCGCTCGAGGAGACCATCATCGACACGACCCAGTGGTGGCTCGAGCACCCCAACGCCGGCGGCGGGAAGCGGTCGGCCACGCCGAATGACATCGGATGATCCCCCACAATTACCTCGCCGCGCGGGCCGAGACGCTCGCCCGCGCGGCCCACGCCGGGCAGGTGGACAAGGCCGGAGCCCCGTATGCCGCGCACCCCGCCCGGGTCGCGGCTGCGGTTGCCGGGGACCCACTGGCCGAGGCCACCGCCTGGCTGCACGACGTGGTCGAGGACACACCGATGACCCTGGCTGCCCTTCGGTCCGAGGGCTTCCCCGAACCGGTCCTCGCCGCCGTCGATGCCCTCACCCGGCGGGCCGATGAGGACCGCGACGCCTACTACGCGAGGGTGGCGGCCGATCCGTTGGCGCTGCGGGTGAAGCGGGCCGACATCGCCGACAACAGCGGGGCCGAGCGCCTGGCGAAGCTGCCCGAGGCAACCCGAATCAGGCTGCAGGACAAATACGCTCACGCGTTGGCGACGCTCGCGGCATACGAGATCGCCGACTGAGCCACACGGCTCCCGGCGGGTGAACGACCAGACCGACCGATCAGAGGTCGGGGAACCAGATCGCCATCTCGCGGGCGGCCGACTCCGGGGAGTCCGAGCCGTGGACGACGTTTTCGGTCGAGCCCTGACCCCAGTCGCGACCGAGGTCGCCGCGGATCGTCCCGGGGGCGGCCTTCGTCGGGTCGGTGGTCCCGGCGAGGGACCGGAAGCCGGCGATGCACTGGTTGCCCTCTATGACGATCGCGGTCACCGGACCGGAAGACATGAAGTCGACGAGCTCACCGAAGAACGGCTTCTCGGCGTGCTCGGCGTAGTGCTGGCCCAGCATCTCCCGGGTCGGGGTGAGGATGCGCAGGGCGACGAGGCGATACCCCTTGCGTTCGATGCGGCGGATCACCTCACCGGTGAGTCCGCGGGCGAACCCGTCGGGCTTGACCAGGACCAAAGAGCGCTCGGTAGTCACGCGGTCAGCCTATGCCGACGGCGGCGCCGATTCCTGGGCATGTGCCCGCTGCAACTCATCGATCCGATGGCCCTGAACGAGGCAAAGCACCCACAACGTTGCGAAGATCACGCCGACCAGCCCCATGAGCGGCACCACCGCGGTCGCCGCGAAGGTCGCCAGCTGGATGAGCCAGCCGAGGGTCACCCCGACGGCGGACCGCATCGCCCCCGCCGCGACGATGCACAGGACCGCGAGCCCGCTGCCGACGAGCAGGTATGCCGTCGCCGCACCACTGCTGTCCGCGACGGCGATGCCGCGGGCCACCAGGGCTCCGAAGAACACGGCGATGGACTGGGCGGCGAGCACCGCGGCGCACATCCGCCAGGTGAACTTCCCGAGCTTGCCGAAGAACACGAGCCCCGCCATCACGCCTCCTTCACACCGAGCAACAGCCGGACGTCGGCGGCCGTCACGACCGATCCGGTGGCGACCACTCCCCCGCCCAGACCCTCCGCTTCGGCAAGGGTGACCGCCTCCTCGATGGCGTCGGGCAGGGCCGGGACGACCGAGACCCGATCGGGTCCGAAGATCGCTGCGGCGATCTCCCCGAGCCGGGCGACATTCATCGACCTCGGCGAGCTGTTGCGGGTGACCACGACATGGTCAAGGGCCGGTTCGAGCAGCTCCAGCATCGCGCCAGGGTCCTTGTCGGCAAAGATCGCGACGAGCCCGACGAGCCGGGCGAACGAGAAGGCGTCCGCGAGAGCGTCGCGCAAGGCGGCCGCGCCGTGCGGGTTATGCGCCGCGTCGACGAGGATGGTCGGGGATCGCCGGACGACCTCCAGGCGCCCCGGCGAGGTAACCGCTGCGAAACCGGCGCGGACGACGTCGGGGGCCAGCCGGCGCTCCCCGCCGCCGAGGAAGGCCTCGACGGCGACAAGGGCCAGGGCGGCGTTCGCGGCCTGGTGCTCGCCGTGCAACGGCAGGAAGATCTCGTCGTAGTCCCCCGCCAACCCCCGGATCTCCAGCAGTTGGCCGCCCAGCGCCACCTCCCGGGAGACCACCCCGAAGTCCTCGTCCGCGGCATACCGGCGGGCGCCGACCTGCTCGACGCGCTCGGTGAGGATTTCGGCAACGGCAGCGTCTTGTGCGGCGGTCACGAGGACGGCGCCCGATTTGACGATCCCGGCCTTCTCGGTGGCGATCTCCTCGACCGTGGAACCGAGGAAGTGGGTGTGGTCGATGTCGATCGGGGTCACGACGGCAACGTCCCCGTCGGCGACGTTGGTGGCATCCCAACGACCGCCCATGCCAACCTCGACGATGGCGACGTCGACAGGGGCGTCGGCGAAGACGGCATACGCGATGACGACGAGGACCTCGAAGAAGGTCATCCGGGGGCCACCGTCGACCGCTGATCGCGCATCGACCAGATCGATGATCGGGGCGACCTCGTCCCACGTGTCAACGAGCACCTCGGCCGACACCGGCACCCCGTCGACGGCGATCCGCTCCCGCATCGAGTGCAGGTGTGGCGAGGTGAATCGGCCTGTGCGGAGACCGTGTTCGCGGCAGAGAGCCTCGATCATCCGGGTGGTCGAGGTCTTGCCGTTGGTCCCGGTGAGATGGATGACCCGGAAGCTGCGCTGGGGATCACCGAGCAACTCCATGACGGCCGCGACCCGGTCGAGGGTCGGGACGAGGTCGTGTTCGGGGGCGCGGCCCATGATCTGCGCCTCGACCTCGGTCAAGCGCGCTGTCAGGTCCGGACCGCTGGGGACGGTGGTCACGGCCGGGGCTCCTCGCCGTCGGCGTCGGCCCACAGGTCGCGCACGACCCAGATCGAATCCGGTATGCCGTCGCCCGTCGGCTCCCGGTGGGACTCGGTGAAACCGAAGCTGCGATAGAACCCCTCGGCGCTGTCGTTGCCGTCGAGGTAGGACAGCCGGATGATCCGGTGGCCCCGCTCTCGGGCCACCTGCATGACGTCCTCGAGCAGCATGCGGCCGATGCCGATGCCTTGGTGTTCGGGGACGACGTAGAGCCGGAAGAGGACCAGATCGCCGTTGAGCGGGCCGACGACGGCCGCCCCCACGACCTGCCCGTCGAGCTCGGCGACGGTCGCCTTGCCGGCGACGACGAGTGGCCGGGTGGCAGCCACCGTCCACCACTTGGCCAGGCCCATCCGGACGTAGTCCTCGCCGGCAATCGACGTGTAGGTCTGCGGCCAGGTCCGCCGCCCGACATCGATGACTGCGTCGACGTCATAGGCGGTGGCCGGCCGGATCACGACACCCATCAGCGCTTGACCACCTTGATCCGCACGGGCAGCCCGTCGCCGACGCTGGTCTCGACCACCCCGTCGTCCGGCGCTAGGTCGTCGAGGTGGGTGGCGACGCTCAGGTGCTCGGCGAGAGTCTGCGCCATGATCCGCTCCCGGTGCTCATGAGCGGCCCGGGTCATCAACTCGGCACCGGCCAGGGACAACGAGATCCGGTCGCTGACGTGCAGTCCAGACTCGCGGCGGGTCTGCTGGACGGCTCGGACGATGTCGTTCGCAACGCCTTCGATGGCCAGCTCGGGCGAGACGTCAGTGTCCAGCACGACGAAGCCGCCCCCGGGAAGGACCGCCACAGCCCGGCTCGGCGCATTGATATCCGTCGCCGACCGAGCCGTGTCGTGCGAGGCCATCGTGGCCCCCGTGCGGTCACGGGCCGCCGCACCGTCGCGGACCTCGACGACAGTTTCGACGGCATACTCGCCATCCTGAAGGGCGATGCCACCGGCGGTGACGGTGCCCTCGGCGTCGGTCGTCCAGTCCCCCGCCTTGGCGGCGCGGATCGCGGCCTGGACGTCCTTGCCCAGGCGCGGCCCGGCAACGCGGGCGTTGACGGTGAGCCGGCGGGTGACGCCGAAATCGCCCTCGTGAGCCTGCTCGGCATCCCGGAGCACGACCGAACGGACGTTGACCTCGTCGGCGATGATCGCCGAGAAAGGCTGCAAGGCAACCGGATCGGCGGTGACCACGACCACCTCAGCCAACGGCAGCCGAGCCCGCAGGCCCGCGCCCTTGCGCAGCGACGAGACCGCCGAGCAGACCTCGCGCGCGCGGTCCATCCCGGCGACGAGGGCGTGGTCGGCCGGCAACGACGCCGGGTCGGGCCAGTCCTGCAGGTGCACCGACCGTCCGCCGGTGAGACCGCGCCAGATCTCCTCGGTCGTCAGCGGGAGCAGCGGGGCGACCGTGCGGGTGGTGACCTCGAGCGCGGTGTAGAGCGTGTCGAAGGCCGCCGTCGTCGAGGCGCCGAGGGCGTTGTCGCTGTCCCAGAACCGGTCGCGGGACCGGCGGATATACCAGTTGGTCAGGACGTCGAGGAAGCTGCGCATCGTGTCACACGCCGCGGCGATCTCGTAGGCGTCCAGCTGGGTGGTCATCGTCTCGACGAACTCGCGCAGCTTGGCCAGCAGGTAGCGGTCGAGCACGTCGGTCGACGCGGTGGAGGCCGAGGCGGCATACCCCTTGCCTCCGTCCGCCGCATTCGCATAGAGCGCGAAGAAGTGCCACGCGTTCCACAACGGGATCATCACCTGACGGACCCCGTCACGGATGCCGGCCTCGGTGACGATGAGGTTGCCGCCGCGCAGGATCGGGCTGGACATGAGGAACCAGCGCATCGCGTCGGCGCCGTCACGGTCGAAAACCTCCGTGACGTCCGGGTAATTGCGCAGGCTTTTGCTCATCTTCTGCCCGTCGCTGCCCAGGACGATCCCGTGTGACAGACAGGTCTTGAAGGCCGGCCGATCGAACAGAGCGGTCGCGAGAACGTGCATCGTGTAGAACCAGCCGCGGGTCTGCCCGATGTATTCGACGATGAAGTCGCCCGGGAAGTGATGCTCGAACCAGTCGGCGTTCTCGAACGGATAGTGCACCTGGGCGAAGCTCATCGAGCCCGACTCGAACCAGCAGTCCAGCACGTCGGTGACCCGGCGCATCGTCGAGCGCTCCCCCTCGGGGCGCGGGTCGTCGGGGTTGGGCCGGGTGAGCGAGTCGATGAACGGCCGGTGCAGGTCGGTCACCGGCACGCCGAAGTCGGCCTCCAACTGCTGGAACGACCCATAGACGTCGACTCGCGGGTAGGTCGGATCGTCGGACTTCCAGACCGGAATCGGGCTGCCCCAGAACCGGTTTCGCGAGATCGACCAGTCGCGGGTGTTCTCCAGCCACTTGCCGAACTGGCCGTCCTTGATGTGCTCGGGCACCCAGGTGATCTCTTGGTTGAGCTCGAGCATCCGGTCGCGGATCGCGGTGGTCGCGACGAACCACGAGGACACCGCCATATAGATCAGCGGCTCCCGGCAGCGCCAGCAGTGCGGGTAGGAGTGGTCGTAGGTCTCGTGCCGGGCCAGAACGGTGCCCTCGGTCGTCGACCCCATCTCGCCCTGCCCGCGGGTGCGTGCCTTGAGGTGGTCGATGACGTGCGGGTTGGCATCGAACACGTGCATCCCCGCGTAGTCGGTCACCGGGAAGGTGAAGCACCCGTCCGACCCCACCGGCACGACCGTTTCGACCCCGAGCGCGTCGAGGGCGACCTTGTCGTCCTCACCGAAGCCCGGGCTCATGTGGACCAGCCCCGTGCCGTCCTCGGTCGTCACGAAGTCCGCGGCCGAGATCTGGTGCGCCGCGGCATACCCGACGTAGTAGTTGAACGGTGGCGTGTAGCGGCGCCCCACGAGGTCGGCCCCCTTGTAGCGCGCGACGATCCGCTCGGCCGCGTCGTCCCCGAGCTCCCGGGTGTATGCCGCGAGCCTCGCCTGCGCGAGCAGGTAGCGGTCGGTGCCGCCATCCCGATCGCCTTCGACAACGACGTAGTCGACGTCGGGGTGCACGGCCACTCCCATGTTCGACGGAAGGGTCCACGGCGTCGTCGTCCAGATGAGGGCGAGCTCGCCGGTCTCCAGCCGATAGCCGACGGTGATCGCCGGGTCCTGGCGGTTCTGATAGACGTCGTCGTCCATCCGCAGCTCGTGGTTGGACAGCGGGGTCTGGTCGTTCCAGCAGTAGGGCAGGATCCGGAAGCCCTCGTAGGCCAGGCCCTTGTCGTGCAGCTGCTTGAACGCCCAGATCACCGACTCCATGTAGTCGGTGTCCAGGGTCTTGTAGTCGTGCTCGAAGTCGACCCAGCGGGCCTGGCGGGTGACGTATTCCTGCCACTCGGAGGTGTAGCGCAGCACCGAGTTGCGGCACGCGTCGTTGAACGTCGCGATCCCCAGGTCGGTGATCTCCTGGGTGGTCTTGAGGCCGAGCTGGCGCTGGGCCTCGAGCTCGGCGGGCAGGCCGTGAGTGTCCCAGCCGAACCGCCGCTCGACCCGCCGACCCCGCATGGTCCGGTAGCGCGGCACGATGTCCTTGACGTAGCCGGTGAGCAGGTGCCCGTAGTGCGGGAGCCCGTTGGCGAACGGCGGGCCGTCGTAGAAGACGAACTCGTTGGAGCCCTCCGCCCCGGCCTCGCGCTCCTGCACGGAGGCCTGGAACGTCCCGTCCTGGCGCCAGTAGTCCAGCACCCGCTCCTCGATCAGGGGGAAGCGGGGGGTCGGGGGCACACCCTGGGTGTCGGGGTCGGTGCTCGCCTTGGGGTAG
>JBGAQN010000043.1:0-26396 GCA_044220725.1 Dermatophilaceae bacterium | reverse complement strand
CCTGCTGAACGGGTCCATCGTTGGCGACCACGAACGCGTCGTTGCCCATCGCCGCATCGGGCCGCTTGCCGAAATCGCCGCCGCGCCCGAGGTCAAAGATCACCGCAGCGGGCACGATGGGCACGACCTCGCCCGGCCCTCCGACCGGGAATCCGATTCCGGCAGAAGCCAATCGGCTCATCACCCCGTCGGCTGCCGCGAGCCCGAACGCCGAGCCACCGGACAATACGACCGCGTGCACCCGGTCGACCATGTTGCGCGGGTCGAGGGCGTCGGTCTCCCGGGTCCCCGGCCCACCGCCCCGCACATCAACCCCCGCGACCGCCCCGCCGGCAGGCGCGAGGATGACCGTGGTCCCGGTCAACCACCCGTCACCGATCCGCGTCGCATGACCGACCCGTATGCCGTGCACGTCGGTCAGTGTGTTGGTCCGGCCCGGGCGAAGGGCGGGCTGCGGTGCGGTCATGGTGCATCCTGAGGGGTAGGGCCGAGGTTCGGGGAGGGGGCCGGCGGCGAATCCGGGGTCGAGGAGTCGCGGGGGGCCCTCACCGTCTGTGGCCCATGCGCTTCCGGCGAGGTCGGCGAGGCCAGCGAGTCCGATGAAACAGCTCGTGCCGCAAGGGTTTCCGCGGCGAGCACCGCAGCAGTGCGACCCGCCAACGCGGCCTGCAGCCGGGGCGCCGCCGCGACGAGCTGGCGCGCATAGGGATGAACCGGCGCGTCGTAGACCTGCCCGGTCGGCCCCAGCTCGACGATCTCGCCTCGATTCATCACCGCGACGGTGTCGCACACATGCCGCACCACCGACAGGTCGTGCGAGACGAAGACCAAGGTCAGCGAGAGGCGATGGACCAGCTCGTCGAGCAGGTTGAGCACTTGAGCCCGCACCGACACGTCCAGTGCGCTCACCGGCTCGTCGGCCACGAGGATCCGCGGGTCCGGCGCCAACGCCCGCGCAATCGAGATCCGTTGACGTTGCCCGCCGGAAAACTGGTGCGGAAAGCGATCGGCCGACTCGGGTTGCAGCCCCACTGCCTCAAGCAACTCGTGGACCCGCGCGAGGTTGTCCCGATGTCCTTGGGCGACAAGCGGTTCGGCGATGATGTCGCGCACTCTCATCCGTGGGTCGAGCGATCCCATTGGGTCCTGGAAGACCAACTGCAACTGCGCCCGCAGGAAGCCCAACCGTCGCTCCGGCAACCGCGAGATCTCCACCCCACCGACCTGCACCGAACCGGAGGTGGGTTGGTCGAGTCCGGCGATGATCCGCAACAGCGTCGACTTCCCGCAGCCTGACTCCCCGACGATGCCGAACCGTTGCCCCCGAGCGACGTCGAGGCTGACCCCTCGCAGGGCATGGACGACCGGCCCCGGTCGGGTCAAGGAGGTCCGGGGCCGCCGGTAGTCCCGCACGACCTCGCGGACGGCAATCGCCAGCTCAGCCATGGTGCACCACCGGATGCCAGCAGGCGAAGCCGTCCTCGAGCCCCGAGCCAGACCACGCCGGCACCGTCTCGCAGGCGACCGTGGCATGTGTGCATCGGTTGCGGAAGACGCACCCTGCCGGGAACCGACCCGCCGCCGGCACCGATCCCTGGATCGTGTAGAGCGCACCGTCCGGCCGAGTGAGGTCCAGGTCCGACGCCCCGATCAACCCCCTCGTGTAGCGGTGCCGGGGCCGAGTGAACACATCGAGCACCGGACCCGCCTCGACGACCCGCCCGCCGTACATCACCAGCACTCGCTCGCACACGCTGGCGACGACGGCCAGGTCGTGAGTGATGAACAGCAGCCCGGCGTCGCGCGCCTCGACCCCCCGGACGATGAGGTCGAGGACCAACGCCTGCACCGTGACGTCCAGTGCGGTCGTCGGCTCGTCGCAGATGAGCAACGCCGGGTCGTTGGCCAACGCCATCGCCACCACGACCCGCTGCCGTTGGCCGCCGGACAGCTGGTGCGGATAGGCTCGCGCTGCGTCCGCCGGGTCGGGCAGCCCCACTTTGTCCAGCAGCTGCACGGCCCGCGCGTCCGCCGCACCCCGGCTGGCCACCGTCCCGTGGATGGTCATGATCTCGGCCACCTGGGCGCCGACCCGCATCGTCGGGTTGAGTGCGGTCATCGGCTCCTGGAACACCATCGCAACATCACGTCCGCGCATCGTCGCCAACCCGGGCTCCCCAGCCTCCAGGACCGAGGTCACCCGCTCGCCGCCCCCCGGACTCTGCCCCGTGACGACGACCGACCCCGACGGATGCAGCTCCTCAGGCAACAAACCCATGATCGCGAGCGCGGTGAGCGACTTCCCGGATCCCGACTCCCCGATCAGCCCGACCCGCTCGCCGCGCCGCACCGTGAGGTCGACGTCGACGAGCAACGGCTTATCCCCGACCACCACCGCAAGGTCGCGCACGCGCACGACCTCCGCGGGCGGCATACCAGCCAAGGGGTATGCCGTGCGCTCGGGTGCCGTGGTCACCGCCGATCCTCCAGGCGCGGGTCGAAGCGGTCGCGCAGACCATCCCCGAGAAGGTTGAACCCGAGGACGGCCAAGGCGATGGCAACGCCGGGATAGACCTCCAGGCGGGGGGCGACAAAGAGCAACTCCTGCCCCTCTTGGAGCATCCGGCCCCACGAGGGCGTGCCGGGCGGGGCGCCAAGGCCGAGGTAGGACAGGGCCGCTTCGGCGAGGACGGCAATGGCGAACGACACCGAGGCCTGGACGATGACCAGGCTGCCGACGTTGGGTAGCACGTGGCGCAGAGCGATGGCGGCGGGGCGACGGCCGGCGGCGCGAGCGGCCAGGACGTATTCGGTCTTCATCACACCGATGGCCCCGCTGCGCACCACTCGGGCGAAGGACGGGATCGTCGAGATGCCGATGGCGATCATCGCGGTGACGACGCCTTGACCGTGGACTGCCGTCAGCATGATCGCCAGCAGCAGCGCCGGGAAGGCGAGCAGCAAGTCGTTGGCGCGCATGACCACCTCGCCCCACCACTTGGGGACCATCGCCGAGAGGATGCCCAACGGCACGCCGACGACAGCCGCGACGCCGACCGAGACCAGGCCGACGAGCAGGGTGGTCCGCGACCCGACCATGAGCAATGACACGACATCACGGCCGAACTTGTCCGTGCCCAGCCAATGGCGGGTCGACGGCGTGGCCAGCCGCTCGGCGGCGTTGATCTCACCCACATCGAACGGTGTCCAGACCAGGGACACGAGGGCTAGGGCGGCGATGGCGGCGACGATCCCGCCCCCGACGAACAGCGTGGCCTCGACGCCCAGGCGCGAACGACGTCCACGCGGCGGCAGGAGGGCTTCGGCGCCTCGGGAGAGTCGGCTCATCGGGCGGCCGTCCGCAGGCGGGGGTCGATGGCCAGATAGAGCAGGTCGACGACGAAGTTGACCAGCAGGACAGCCACGACGAGGACCATGACGACGTCCTGGACGACGATGAGGTCGCGGTTGCCGACGGCGTCCAGCAGCAACGAGCCGAGGCCGGGAATGACGAAGACCCGCTCGATGACGACCGCGCCGACGAGCAGCGTTGCCAATTGCAGGCCCAGGACGGTGACGACCGGGACGGCCGCATTGCGCAACCCGTGCCGGACCAGGGCCCGCATGGGGGTCAGGCCCTTGGCCCGTGCTGTCCGCAGGAAGTCCTCGCGGAGCACATCGAGCACCGCCGAGCGCACGTAACGGGTGAGCACCGCCCCCTGGACGATCCCCAACGAGAGCGCGGGCAGCACCAGTTGCTTGAGGAACATCCCCGGGTCGTATGCCGGTGGCGTCCACCCGCTCGCCGGTAGCCAGCGCAGTTGGACGGCAAAGACCGTGATGAGCAGGATGCCGGCGAGGAAGGCCGGGATGGCGACGCCGAGTTGCGAGGCCGCCGACAGGACGAGCCCAGAGGCCTTGCGGTGATGCACCGCCATGAGCGTCCCGAACGGCAACGCCAACGCGACAGCGATGAGCATGGAGGCCGCCACGAGGATGAGGCTCACCTGAAGCCGGTCGGCGAGCTGCGGACCAATCTGGGCCCGGCTGACATAGGACAGCCCGGGGTCGAAGCGCACCAGGCCGCCGATCCAGGAGAGATATTGCTCCAGCAGCGGCCGCTCCAAGCCAAACTCCAACCGCAGCCGGGCGACGTCGGCCTCGGTGGCGTTGACTCCGAGCGCCACGCGGGCCGGGTCGCCGGGAAGCAGCACCATGAACCCGAACACCAGCACGGAACTGACCCCGAGGCTCACCAGGAGCAGCCGCGCGCAACGTCAATCTCGGCGGGAGGGGTCGGGGCTGGCACAGACCCCTGTGGAAAACCCCGATCGCCTCAGACTCTGGTGGCCTATGGTCCGAGAGTGCCCGCCGCCAATCCCGCCGACCAGCCGCGTGAGCGATTGGTGGCCCTGGGCCACGCTGCCCTCTCGGACGCCGAGTTGGTGGCGATCCAGCTGGGCACCGGGCGCCGTGGGGAAGGCGTGCTCGCCCTCGCTCGGGCCCTGCTGGCCGATTGGGATGGGGTCGGTGGCTTGGCCAAGGTCGAGGTCGACGAATTGGCTCGAACCCCCGGCGTGGGGCTGGCGAAGGCGAGCCGACTCGTCTCCGCGTTCGCCTTGGCCTCTCGGGTGGCCGCGCCCGCGGGCGCGCCGATTCGCACGTCCGCCGACCTCGCGGCGGTCGCGATCCCCCGGATCGGTCGAGCCCGCACCGAGCACGTCCTGCTCGTGTTGCTCGACGGGGGCCATCGGGTATGCCGTGTGCTCACCGTCGCCTCCGGCAGCGCCACGACCAGCGTGGTCCCGGTGCGTGAGGTGCTGTCCCTCGCGCTACGGCACGATGCCGTGGCGCTGGGGTTGGCCCACAACCATCCCGGCGGCTCGGTCGAGCCGAGCGCGGCGGATGTTGAGGCGACTCAGCGGGTTCGGGAGGGAGCCGCGGCCGTGGGGCTGAGGTTCCTCGATCACGTCATCGTCTCCGGTGATCGGTGGCGTAGCGTCACCGCATCGCGCTGAAGACCTCATTCCGCGCCGCCGGGAGAAGCGCGGACAGGGCGGCGGCTCTCGTTCGCGCGAGGCTGTGGAGCCTCCCGAGCGGTTCAGCGAGCGCGTTCCACGCTGACACGTGCTCTTCCTGAACCACCTTTGTTGGCACTGGCACCAGCAACCGCTCGGCTCGAGCCTTTCCGAGCTCGGTCTGCTTGGTGGTGTTCGCGCCCTTGGCGTCGTTGACCGCACGTCGCCCTTGGGGGCTTCTCAGGAACAGTGCAAGGAAATCGCTCGTCAAATCCTTGCCGGGACGAATTGTCATGACTTTGCTGTCCGTAACAAACCCCTCATATTGCGGTTCGACCACGCAAGCTCGTCCGATAGTGCCCTCACCGGTGGAATTCAGCAGAAGATCACCCACGCGGGTCCGGCGATCCGCCGACACCGCGCGCTCCCATTCGCCATCCACAGGCTTGAACTGACTGTCGTCCAGGCCCTCCCATCTCACGGAGGCTTGCCCGATGATTCGGGCGTTGCTTGAGTCGAAACTCGGCGTCGGTCCACGCGAGATGACCGAGACATCACCGAGCGGGGTGTCGGCTATCAATCCGTTGAAGACGCTCTCCAACCACGCGCCCGCCACGCTCGGAGCAGCTGACTCACTTCCGTTGGCGACCTGGGTCTTGGCCTGAACCTCATCGAGGTAGGCAGCGATGCGGCGCTGCTCAGGAAGATCCGGAAGCGGCACCAGGAAATCGAGGAACTGGTCGGGGTGGAGTCTCCGCCTCCGAGCGTTGGTTCCTGAGCTCCCGGAAAGCAGTCCGGCACAAAACCCGTCCCAAGACACGAGGTGAGACAGGTAGTTCCAATTTACCTCGTCAGACGACGTGAACACGACGAACTCCGGGGAAACGTAGCGCCCGTCGAGATGACCTGGGATGACCGCGAACGCCCCCTCCCAGGCCATGAGTTTCGGGTAGGTGAGCATCCCTGATCGAAGTTGGCGTAGGTGGCTGTAGCTCGTGGAGCTGCCCATGAGGTCCGGCGCTGCGAATGCCCCTCGACCGAAACTGCGAACGCCTGCCATTGCGTAGGTCTTGGTCCAGTCGACTAATTCGAGCGCCCCGACTTGATTGAGGACCTCACCTAGTTGACGGAAACGAGTCACTTCGCGAAGTCCTGGATTTCGTGCTGGAGCTGCTCCAGGAGCGTCAGCATCTCGCGTTCGGTCTCGATGAGCTCCGCGACAAGTTCGGCGGGAGGTCGGTGGGCCAGATCGTCGGGTCGGTTGGGGTTACGCCGATCCAGGTCGTAATCCGCGGCGACCACATCCGCGGCCGCCACCCGCCAGGCCTGCTCGGTCTCGACCCGCCCCTGCCGCGTGGCCCCGCCCCACCAGGCCTCGCACGGGGCGAACTCCTCGAACGCCAACGGCCGGGTCTTCGTGTAGTTCTTGCGCCCTTCGGGCATCGGGTGTTCGTAGAACCAGATGTGCTCCGCCTGCGGACCTCGCTCGAAGAAGAGCACATTGCTCGGGATCAGCGTGTAGGGCGCGAACACGCCGTTGGGCATCCGCAGCACGGTGTGCAGGTTGAATCTCATCATGAGCTCGGCCTTGACCCGAGCCCCGATCCCCCTGTCGAACAACACCGAGTTGGGCACGACGATGGCGCACCGGCTGCCCTTCTGTCGCTCCAGCCGCGCCATCACGGCCTGCAAGAACAGCCACACCGTCTCGGTCGTCTGCATCCCGGACGGGAAGTTGCTCAACACCCCCCGCTCCTCCTCACCGCCGAACGGCGGGTTGGTGAGCACGACGTTCACCCCGTCACGGCGCATCTCGGCGACCGGGTTGGCCAACGCGTTGGCCTGGGCCACGGCCGGGCGGTCCAGACCGTGCAGGAGGAAGTTCATCTGGGCCAGCAGGAACGGCATGGACTTCTTCTCGGTGCCCCGGATGCCGACCTGCACCTTCTCGCGCCGCTGGGCGGTCGTCGCGGCACTAAGCATGTGCTCGAACGCCTCAACGAGGAAGCCTCCGGTGCCCATCGCTGGATCGAGCACGGTCTCGCCCGGACGGGGGTCGACCGTTCGCGTCATGAACCGCACCAAGGGCCGCGGCGTGTAGAACTCGCCCGAGTCCCCCGCTGCGTCACGCATCTCCTTGAGCATCGACTCGTAGAGGTGGGCCATCGTGTGCAGGTCGTCGGCATTGGCGAAGTCGACCCGATCCAGTTGCGCGACAAGGTCTTTGAGCAGAAACCCACTGAGCATGCGGTTGGTCACGTTTTCGAAGATTGCGGCCACGGTGTCGCGAGGGTCGCCCGCCGCCCCGGACCCGCGCAGCCCCTTGAGATGCGGGAGCAACTCGGTGTTGACGAAGGCAAGCAGCGGCTCCCCGGTCTGATCGCCCCGAGCCCACTGCGACCAGCGGTACTTCCCGAGCACCGCTGGCCGGTAGGCCTGGTCCTTGATGGACCGCTCCACCTCCACTTCGTCCAGGGCACGCAGGAACAGCAGCCACGCCAACTGGGGAAGCCGGTCGAGCTCGCCGTTGAGCCCGGCGTCCTTGCGCATGATGTTGCGCGACTCCTTGATGACCGACTGCAAGCGTGCTCGCGTGGTCTGCGCGGCGTCCGTCCTTCTGGCCCGTGGCGGGGTCACTGGGTAGGTCCTTCCTGGGTGGCGGCGGCATAGCGATCAACAACGAGTTGGTATGCCGCGTCGAGACTGCCCGTCGCGAGCCGCAGGTTCGCGGCATACCCAGCAAAGTCCGGCTCCCACGCGCGCGGCGGCGCGGGGAGCGCCGGCGGAGGCGCGGCGTGGTCCCGGAAAGCCCACACCACCCCCAGCCGCCAGTTCAGTCGGGCCGAGTCCTCGAGCAACCCGGCCTCGAGGAGGAGGACCACGTCAACGAGATCCTTGACGCGCGACGACGGACGCTCACCCGCGTAGATCCGGGCGTAGGCGTGCAGTTTCTCAGCCGCGTGTTGGTAGACATCGACGGCCACCACCTCGACGGGATGGAAGCCGGGGGCCGACAACGGGGGCTCGACGGTGATGACCTCCACCGCTCCCTCGGTCTCACTCACCTGACCCACGAGGTCGAGCACCACGGACTCGAACGGGGCGCCGTCCACCTTGGCCAAGACCTTGAGCCGCCACGCTGGCCATGCCGAATCGACCTTGAGGGACTGCGGCGCGACACACTCGAAGCTGAAGCCATCCTCTGCGTTGACGGCGGTGAGGAGTGGCTCCAGCCAGTCGAGCAGGTCGTCCTCGCTGGCCAGCCCCGCCAGGTCACCGACCAGGTCCAGATCCCGGGTCGCTCGGGCCACTCCAGGCAGCCGAACCTCAAGGCAGAAGCCACCCTTGAGGACGACCCCGTGAGAGGAAAGCCGAGCAAGCAACCGGTGGAAGACCACGGCGCGACGCAATCGCTGCGGGTCGACCTTGCGGTCCGCGGCAGCAAGGCGGATCCGGTCGGTGAGGCCTTGATGGCGAGCCGGTTTCACCGGAGCTCGTCCGGGACCAGTGCACGTTCCATCCGGAGCGCGGCGTGGTCGTGGGCATCTGCAGCCAGTCGCAGCAGGCGCCTGCGGGTCGTCAGGCCACGAGCCAAGGCCTGGGCCACAGCGTCATCGACCAGTTCCTGGGGGGTGGATCCGCCGGCGACGTCGATCAGGGTCCGATCAACGGTCGTGACCGCCCAGGCACCCCGACGCTCGACGTCGCCGTCGGGAAGCTCGGCGTGGTGGACGATGAGCGCTTCGTCCCGACCACGCGCCGACGGGGGCAGAGTGAGGTGAATCCGAGCGGGGTTGGCGTCCGAGAGCCCGTGGACCACCAGCGCCGAATCGTGGGACACCACCGCCGCGCCCCCACTCCACATCGTCCACCGGGCGAAGGCGTCCTCGCTGGTGCTGGGCCACCCCGGGAGCCGGAACAGCCCCCGATCGATGCGGATCCAATTCCCGTGGTCGACGTGGTACTTCTGCGCCTGGTAGGAGTAGCCGAGATCCTTGGCCTGCGCCGCCGAGAAGTAACCGGCCTGGTGGAAGGCGAACTCGTGCAGGGCGCGGCGCAGATCCTGTCGTGGCCCGGGCATACGACAACCGTATCAGGGGTCGGACTCAATGAAAACTTTAGTTGCCTGCGAAGGGAGTCGCTTAAACTGCAGTTTTAGTAGAGTAGATCCACGCTTGCAGGTCATCGACGGCTCGATGGAACTCCGCCACGCCACCGAAGGCCTGGGCGATCTCCCGAGCGGTGCCCATCGCCGCAACCTCCGGCACGGTCAGCAACTCAGCCGAGGTCAACTCATCGATGCCGTAGACGGCATACCGGTCCAGCAGCGCCGACAGCATCCGGCGGGCCAGCTCCGAGCGAGCCGCCAGCTCGTCGTGATGCTCCTGGCGGACCTGGCGGACCCGCTCGGCACGAGTCCGGGAGGGGACGTTCCAGGCCAGTCGCACCAGCACGTCGAGCAGGTCGATCTCGGCGTCGCTCGCCGGCACGAGGTCCTCAAGGGCCACGTTGGCGGCCGTCAACTCGGCGAGCACATCGTCCCGAGAGGGCTTGCGAGCCCACCGGGCGGCCAGGTCGTCCTGGGTCGGAGCGATCTTGCGGATCTCACCAGCCACGAACTCGCCATACTCGGTTAGTCTCAGCCGCCCCGTCGAGGTGTCGGGAACGTAGAGGATCTCCGACTTCACCGCGAAGGACCCCTCGTCGACGACGTAGGCCCTGCGAGCCTGACCCTCGGCGACAGCGACGGCACCCGCGTCGGATCCGTCGCCCTGCCCGGCTTCGCCATGTGGCTGTGTCGGCGAGAACGCGGGTTCCGGCTCGGCCACCGTCGGCACGCCGAGCGGGCCACCCCCCGCATCGACGCCCACGGGTTCATCGACGTCCTCGACCCCGGCCAATGGTGGATCGTGGATGATCCGCGCGGGATAGCCGTCGAAGTCGGGGTCGGCGAAGTGGCTCGTCGCCCCGACGAAGTCGATGATCTCGAAGAAGGTCTTGCCCTTGTCGGGGTAGAGCCGAGTCCCACGGCCAATGATCTGCTTGAACTCCACCACCGAGCCGACGGGTCGGAACAGCACGACGTATTTGAGATCCTCGATGTCCACACCTGTGGAGAGCAACCGTGACGTGGTCGCGACGACCGGGGAGTTGCGATCAGGGTCGCAGAAGGCACGCAGCAGCCGGGTCTTCTCCTCCTCGTCCCCGACGATCCGCACCACCCATTCGGGGTCGGCCGCAACCATCTCCGGGTTGGCGTTGACCAGGGCAACCCGCATGTCGTGGGCGTGCTGTTGATCGACGCAGAACACCACCGTTCGAGCCCCAGGATCCTCCCGCAGGATCCGACTCACATAGTCGGCCGCGAGGTCGGTGCGGGCGAGCAGCCGGACGATCCGTTCGAAGTCGCGGGTGGAGTAGCGACCCTCGGGGATGTCTCTGCCGAATCGGTCCACCTGGCCAGGGTCGGGCTCCCAGCCGTCGACGTCCGGGCTGAGTGTCACCCGGCGCACCCGATAGGGGGCCAGATAACCGTCCTCGATTCCACGGCGCAGGGAATAGGTGAACACCGCGTCACCGAAGTAGCCGTAGGTGTCGACGGTCTCGTCCTGCTTGGGCGTAGCGGTCAAGCCCAACTGCACTGCGGACTCGAAATGCTCAAGGATCCGCCGCCACGACGAGTTCTCGCTCGCGCTGCCCCGATGGCACTCGTCGACGATGACGAGGTCGAAGAAGTCGCGAGGATAGTCGCGGAAGAGCACGTCGGCGTCATCGCCGACGGTCAGGGCCTGATAGGTCGCAAAGTAGATCTCCCGCCGCCGATCAGCCTCGCCCGACACTCGCCGCAACGGTCCCGAGCCGAACGCAACGGTGAAGTCCTTGCGCTGCGGCGCATCGACCAGTTCGTCACGGTCAGCGAGATAGAGCACCCGATAGTTCCGATCCGGGGTCGTGCGTCGGGCGTGCTCGCGCAGCATGTGAACGATCTGCACCGCGGTGAACGTCTTGCCGGTGCCGGTCGCCATGAGCAGGAGGACGCGACGCTCACCTCTGGCCATGGCCGCGAGCACGCGCCGGATGGCCACCGATTGGTACCACCGGACCTGCTGCACGTCGCCGCGAGACGTCTTCTTGTTGCGATTGAATCGCTGCTCCAGCAAGGCCGCACCATCGGCGGGAAGGCCGTTGAGGGCGGCATACCGTGCCCACGCTTCCGCAGGACCGGCGAGGGCCTCGACGGCACGCTCGTGGCCGGACACCATGTCGCGTTCGAGGATTTCCGACCCGTTGGTGGCATAGGCAAGGGGCGCGTCGATCTGCTGCGCATAGCGAATCGCCTGCTGCATGCCCTCCGAGGCGGACCGGAAGGCCCTCTTGGCCTCGATCACGGCGACCGGGACCTGGGCGACCTCCAGCACGTAGTCGACAAACCCCGTGCCGAGGTCGCGGTGGACTCCCCCGGAACTCACCCAGCGTCGAGCGCGTAGCGGAAACTGTTCGTGGATCTGATCGGGGTCCCAGCCCGCAGCGGCAATGGCAGGCAGGATCACCTCGCGACACGTATCCCGCTCCAGCGGCCCACCCTGCACAAAGCCACTCTATGGCTGTGCTCCGACAGATCTCTGGATGAACTCCCGCTAGCCCTTGGCTAGCTTGGACAGGTCGAAGGCGACGGCGATGCCGTTCTTGGGCAGGCCGGTGATGCCCTTGTCCGCCACCATGAGGTTGGGCAACAGGAACAGCACATCGGCAGCCGCGTCCTCGGCAATCAACCGACCGACCTTCTTGAGGTTGGCGACCTGCTCGTCGGCGGAGCCTTCGTCGGCCGCTTTGAGCAAGGCCTGGATGTCGGCCGTGCCGTACTTGGTGTAGTAGTCCGGGTTGCCGAACACGGCCTTGAGGTCGCGCGGCTCGACGTGCGCGACGATCGACATGTCGAAGTCGCCGCCCTTGAAGACTTGGGCCAGCCACGCGGCCGGGAACTCCAGGGAGTCCAGCGCCACCTTGAAGCCGACCGCCTCGAGCTGGGCCTTGACCACCTGCCCGCAGGACACGGCATACGGGAGGGTGGGGACCCGCAGGCGCAGGGTGGCGCCGACTTTGCCCGCCTCGGTGAGTAGCGCCGTGGCCTTCGCCTTGTCGAACGGGGTGACGCCGGTGAGGTCCTCGTACCACGGGTCGGTGGGCGGGACGAACGAGCCGATGAGGGTGCCCTTGCCGGCCCAGCAGGTGTCCATGAGGGCCTTGTGGTCGATGCCGTGCCGCACCGCCTGCCGAACCTTCTTGTCCTTGAAGATCTCCTGGGCGTTGTTGAACGACAGCAGCACCTCACCGTTGGTCGTGCCCTCGATGACCTGATACTTGCTGTTCGAGGTGAACTGGCCCAGCGCCTCGGGCGCCTGAACCGTCGTCACGACGTTGATCGTGCCGGTCAGCAGGGCGTTGTTGAGAGCGGTCGCATCCTTGAAGTATTTGAGGATCACTGATTGGAAGAAGGGCTTGGCCCCCCAGTAGGACTCGTTGCGGGTCAAGGTGATCGAGTCGCCGCGGTTCCACGAGGTGAACGTGTAGGGCCCGGTGCCGATCGGCTTGTTGGCCAGGTCGTCCACGCCCGTCTTGGAGAACATCGCGCCCAGGTGGGTGGTCATCCGGTAGAGCCAGTCGTTGCTCGGCGCGGCCAGGGTCACCTGGAGTTGCGTCGGGCTCAGCGCCTTGGCCTCGGTGACGACATCCATCGCCGCCTTGAGCGAGGTCGTCCAGTCGGTCTTGACCCGGTTGATCGAGAACACCGCATCGTCGGCGGTGAAGGCCGCGCCGTTGGTGAACTTCGCGCCCGGGGCGAGCTCGAACGTATACGTCTTGTGGTCGTCGGACACCTTCCACGACGTGGCGAGCGCCGGGACGATCTTGCCGTCCTGGTCCAGCTTGACCAGCCCCTCGTAGACGTTAACCAGCAGCGCCTGCGGGATCGCTGCCCCGTCAGTCTTGGTGAAGTCGAGGCTGGCCGGCTCAGCGACCAGGCCGAGCGTGATCTTCTCGGTCGACCCGGCGCCGCCGGATCCGGTGGCGCCACCCGATCCAGTGGCCGGAGCGGGCGTCGTGCTCGATCCGGCCGTGCAGGCCGTGAGGGCGAGCGCCAAAGCGGCCAGCGGCACGATGAGGCGAGGCAGACGATGGGTCACGGATGCTCCCTGGGCTCGGGGACGGTGTCCTGTGGCAGTCCCACAGGCTACGGGCAAGAAACGCTCCGGGACAGGGGTGCCCTTCCAGCTACGGGCAGTCGAGACCCAACCGTCACCTTCTCCGCCCCTCGCCCGACCAGCTCGTATGCCGCCCCGCTCCCCGAGGCCGGTCACCCCGGGGGCGTCCACCGTCTGCATCCCGCCGAGAGTCGGTTCGGTGATAGACCTGCCCTCGGGGTTACGACGGAGGGAGAACCCGATGACCGATCCGGCACGCTGGGACGTCGCCACGCTCACGGCGGCCTTCCGCGCCCACACCCTGTCTCCCGTCGAGGCTCTCGCCGCGGTGCGCACCCGGATCGACCGCTTCGAGCCAGTCGTCAACGCCCTTGTCGCTGCTGATCGTCCGGCGGACAAAACCGATGCGGCAACTGCGGCCGCACACTCCGAAGCGCGCTGGCGCCGAGGCGAGCCGCTCGGCCCGCTGGACGGCATACCGGTCACTGTCAAGGAGAACCTCGCCCGCGTGGGCGTGCCCATGCGCGCCGGCTGCGCTGGGGCAACCCCGGTCGTGCCGACCCGGGACGCGCCCGTGGTCGAACGGCTGCGCGAGGCGGGTGCGGTGATCGTCGGGTCCACGACGATGCCCGACTGGGGGATGCTCTCCTCCGGCGTCTCATCGCTGCACGGGATCACCCGCTCGCCATGGGACCCCGCCCTCACGACCGGCGGCTCCTCGGCGGGCGCGGGGGCCGCGGCGGTCGCGGCATACGGGCCGATCCACGTGGGCACCGACATCGGTGGGTCGATCCGCCTCCCTGGGACCTGGCTCGGGCTCGTCGCGCACAAGCCGTCGTTCGGGCGGGTGCCGCTGGACGCGCCCTACCTCGGTCGGGTGGCCGGGCCGCTGACCCGCACCGCCGCCGACGCGGCGGTCGCGATGACAGTGCTCGCGCGGCCGGACGTGCGCGACTGGTCGGCACTGCCGCCGGCCTCCCTAGACTGGTCGCTGGACGGGGCGGCGGTGCGCGGGCTGCGGGTCGGCCTGTGGTTGGACGCCGGCGCCGGTATGCCGTGCCACCCCACCGTGCACGCCCTCACCGAGTCGGCGGGCCGGGTCTTCGAGAACGGCGGGGCGCACGTCGAGGTCGTGCCACCGTGGCTCACGCCGCAGATGTTGTCGGACATCGACCTGTTCTGGCGGGTGCGCTCATTCGCGGATCTGGAGGCCATGGCGCCAGAAAACCGTTCTCTCGTCTTGCCGTTCGTGCGACGGTGGGCCGAGGGTGGGGCACGAGCCAGTGGCGTCGACGTGTTACGGGCCTACCAGTCGGTGATGGCGATGCGGGCCGCGACGGTGGCGGCGACCGCGGCATACGACCTCATCGTGTCTCCGGTCGCGCCGGTGGCGGCCTTCCCCGCGCAGTGGCCGATGCCGTGGGGCGAGGCCGACGAGGGGATGGCGCATATCGGATTCACGGTGCCGTTCTCCATGTCGGGGCAACCGGCCTGCTCGGTCAACGCCGGGTTCCTGCCCGACGGACGGGCCGTCGGGGTGCAGGTCGCGGGGCGGCGGTTCGACGACGTCGGGGTGCTGCGTGCGGTGGCGTGGTTCGAGTCGGCGCGCGGGTCACAGGCCCAGCCGTGCTGGCCGCAGTGACTGTTCGGGTCAGGGTTTGACGCCGAAGGGGCCGAATTCGGCCGTGGGCTGATATGCTGGCCTCCGGTTGCAGTAGCAGTTCTTTCGCAAGAGCAGGGCCCGCCTCCGACGGCGGGCCTCGTCATTTCCAGGCTTCCTCGGGATCCCGGTGATGCGACACCGCGGCCTGGACGGCACCACGGTGGTGCCCTCCGAATGAACAGGAAGTCACCAAAGACATGGCACAAGGCACCGTCAAGTGGTTCAACGCCGAGAAGGGCTTCGGCTTCATCGCGCAGGATGCAGGCGGCCCGGACGTGTTCGTCCACTACTCCGCGATCGACTCGGGCGGCTACCGCTCACTCGATGAGGGCCAGCGCGTCGAGTTCGACGTCACCCAGGGCCAGAAGGGCCCGCAGGCCGAGAAGGTCCGCGGCATCTGACCGTGTGATTCACGTGTAACAAGCAAGGCCCGGACCCGATGGTCCGGGCCTTGCTTGTTTCGGGGTGGGCGCCCGGCAGCCGCCTGAGAGGGGCAACTGGCTCACGCGCGCCCAACGACGGCGCCCATGAAGGCGCCGCTACTGTTGCTGCAACGACAGCGGAGGCGACGTCATGCGCACCTTCACGATGCGGCAGCCAGCGAGGGCCGCTTCCCCCGGGTCGAGTGCGGGTTACTCCCCTCGACCACGCCGCCCCCGTGCGGCACTGCCCCTGTCGGCGGCCCTGCCCTCTTCGGCGGCCCTGCCCTCTTCGGCGGCCCTGCCCCTGTCGGCGGCCCTGATCCTTGCGCTGGCCTTCCTCGCCGGGTGCTCGAGCCCGGTCGAGTTGCGTCCCGGGGGGACGCCACGTCCGACGACCATCAGCATGGGCGAGCTCGACCGGCGCGGCCACGCGGTGGTCGGCAGCATGGTCCTGTGCCTCACGGCGCCGGGCAGCGTCGAGGTCACCGCAGTGACACCCATGGACCCTGCCGGGCCGATCACGGTGGTTGCCTATGGATTGCGACCCAACCTCGGCTCGCTCATCGGAGTGTTCTACGGTGACCTGGCCAGCGCAGGCGTTCCACCCCACCACGCCGTCGACGCGCCGTGTGTCGAGTCCAGCGGAAATGGCTACGAGCTGATCCTTGAGCTGGCCACCGCCCCCACGACAAATGCGAGCGCGAACGGTTGGCTCATCACCTACACCAACGCCGGCACGTCGAGGCAGACAAGCTTCCCGCTGGGCGTCCTGCTCTGTGGAGCCGCGCCGGTCGGCGATCCACGCTGCACGCGCCCCTGACCTGAGCGATGCGGTGCCGCTCAAGACCACGCGCACGGCGCACGAGAAAGGCCCGGACCGATCGGTCCGGGCCTTTCTCGTGCTACCTCATCAGTAGCGGGGACAGGATTTGAACCTGCGACCTCCGGGTTATGAGCCCGGCGAGCTACCGAGCTGCTCCACCCCGCGTCGGTAGGAGCAACTTTACGCGACCGTTGCGGCAGAGCCAAATCGCGGGATTCGGTGGCACCCGCCAGCCGGCGGTCGGCCTGAGCGAGCTGCGGTATGCCGCCCGCTCACGGTGCGCAGGCGGCATACCGCTGCGGGGTGACTCAGCCCGACGCGGTCGGGCTCGGAGTGACCGTGATCGACCCGGTTGGTGCCGCCGCGGCCGCGCGCGCCAGGGCGTCCTTGAGCCGCTTCTGCGCCTCCCCGTATGCCGCGAAGTCGCCGGCCTTGAGAGCGGCCTCGCCGTCGGCGTAAGCCTTCTGCGCGTCGGCGATCGCTGCAGCGAGAGTTCCAGCGGGCGGCGTGGGAGGCGTGGTCGGACCCGTGCTCGGCCCACCGGGCGACGGCGTGGGGGACGGCGTCGGCGATGGCGAACCAGGCGTGGCCACCGACCCACCGAACAACTCGTTGAGCGCTCCGTCGAGCGTGTTCGACCACGCGAGCTTGTTGCCGAACGCCACGACGATGGCTCGGCCGAGGGGGAACTGAGAAGCGGCCGTGCCCTGGACATAGATCGGCTCGACATAGAGCATCCCGCCACCCATCGGCAGGGTGAGCAGGTTGCCCAGGGTCACTACGGACCCCTGCTGCCGAGCGTTGTTGATGAATTGCGAGAGGGTGAGGGTGAACGCTTTGGAGGACTGGTTCGAGGAGGCGATGTCGTTCTGCACCTGGCCGGGACCCTTGACCGAACTATTTGGCGGCAATTCCAGCAGCCGCAACGTCCCATACCCGTCCATGACTTTGCCGCCCGCCTCCTTACCCGGGTTGGAGTCGACCGCGAGGAAGCCGGTGAGCACCTCGCGGTTTCCGGTCGGCATGAAGGTCGTCGTCAACGAGAACTCTGGGGCGGTCTGACCGGGCATCGCGATCGACAGGTAGTACGGCGGCTGGTCGGTCTTGATCGACTCCTGGGTGGGGTCGAGCGGGATTCGCCAGAAGTCCTGACCGCCGTAGAACGAGTCGGGGTCTTGGACGTGATATTTGGCCAGCAGGGACCGCTGGATTTTGAACAGGTCCTCCGGGTAGCGCAGGTGCGACATCAACGCCGCCGGAATGGCCGTCCGTGGCTCGACAACCCCCGGGAAGGCAGACCGCCAGGCAGCCAGAATCGGGTCGTTCTGGTCCCAGGCGTAAAGGTGCACCGAGCCGTCGAACGCGTCGACAGTCGCCTTGACCGAGTTGCGGATGTAGTTGAGCTGCCCCTGTTCGAGGCTGGTGACGCTGCGACGCGTGCTGGTCGTTGAGTCCCGCGTCGAGGCCGACATCGAGGTCAAGCCCGAGTTGGGGTAGCTCGCCGTCGTCGTGTAGCCATCGACGATCCACAACACCCGGCCACCGACGATCGCCGGGTAGGCGTTTCCGTCGAGCGTCAGCCAGGGCGCGGCCCGCGCGACCCGCTCCTTCGGCGTGCGGTAGTCCATGATCCGCGAGGACGGGTTGACCGCATCCGAGAGCAGGAAGTTCAACTCTCGGTATTTCAGACCGTAGGCCAGTTTCCGGAACACATTGTCCAGCGGCACCCCACCGGTGCCCGCGTAGGTGTTGTTGACCTGTTGGGACTCCACCTGTGCGGGGTAGTCGAATTCCCGCGGGGCGGCACCCGTCGAAGCGCCGACGATGGAGTAGTCCGGCGACTGCTCACCGAAGTAGATTCGCGGCTCATACTCCCCCAACGACGTTCCCGCCGGGATGGCCGCCTCGACGTAGACCGGGTTGCCCTCGGAGTCCTGCTGGTTGGCGTATGCCGCAACGATGCCGTAGCCGTGCGTGTAGACGGTGTGGTCGTTGAGCCAGTTGCGTTGTCCCGCAGGGACACCGGCGAGGTCCAACTCCCGGGCCGCAACGACGACGTCGCGCAGCGTGCCGTCGATCGTGTAGCGGTCCACGTCGAGGGCGTCCGGGAAGGCGTAGTAGTTCCGGACCGCGTGCTTCTGGCGGACCGTCGGCGAGACGACGTTCGGGTCCACGATGCGGATGCCGGGGATGGCGGCCGCCGTTGCACGCAACTTCTCGGCGCTCGCCTCGTCGCTCGGCACGTATTTCGTCACCTCGATGGCATTGAGCCCGTATGCCGCCCGCGTCGCCTCGATGTTGCGCGCGATGAACGGGGCCTCGAGCGACTTCTCGCTCGGCTTGACCCGAAGGCTCTGGATGAGGGCCGGGAAGATCCCGCCGACGACGATGGCGGTGACGAGGAGCAGGACGGTGCCCACGACAGGCAGGCGCCAGGACCGGGTCCAAATGACCGAGAGGAACATGGCCGCGCACATCACCGAGGCCACCGCGAGGATGGCCTTGGTCGGCAGGACGGCGTTTGCGTCGGTGTATTGGATACCGGTCATCAGCGACGACGTGGACAGCGACAGGGTGAAGCGCTCCAACCAGTAACTCGCCGCGCGCAACAGCACGATCGCGGCGAAGAGGCTGGACAGGTGCAACAAGGCGAAACGGGTCGTGTCCCGGCCCCGGTTGGCCAGCTGCAAACCTCCGTAGACATAGTGGGTAAACGCAGCCGCGATCACGGCCAACACCAGAGCCATCGAGAGGAAGCCGACCAGGAAGGTCAGCCAGGGCAAGGTGAAGACAAAGAAGCCGATGTCGATCCCGAACTGCGGGTCGGTCGTCCCGAAGGGTTGAGCGTTACGCCACAACAGGAAGCTTTCCCATTGACCGGCTGCGGTGAGCCCGGTGACCAAACCAGCCACGGCCGGGATGACCAGCGTCGCCAACCGGCGGATCGGTTCGAGTGCCTCGCGGTAGCGGTCCAGGGCATCCTGCTGCGGCGTGACCGGCGCATAGATCGGCCGCGCTCGGTGAGCAAAGTGCAAACTCGACCACACGAGCACAGCGGTCAGCAAGCCCCCGCCGATGCCGAGCACCAGCTGTGCACCGAGCTGGGTCGTGAAGACCGAGCGAAGCTTGACCGAGTCGAACCACATGACCTCGGTCCAGACCGACGCGATGGCGCTGGCCAGGATCCCGAGCCCGGCAATGACCATGACGGTGATCCCCAGGGGGCTGCGCCGGGTGCTCGCCGGAAAGGCGCGCCCTGCGGCCGCCGGCGAAGTGCCCGAGGGGTCCTCGCCGTTCGCGTCGTCGTTGTCCTTGTCGAACCACTCTCGCTCGTTCACTAGGTCAATCTACCCAGCGCGACGAGCCATTCAGCAGCGCGGCAGGCCCGAAGCCTGACCGGACGCCAGCGCGACGACCGCCGCGCGAGCCTCCTCGAAGGTCGAGACCTTGACAACCTGCAGTCCAGCAGGCTCGCGGCCAAGCACCTCTGAGCAGTTGCCGGCGGGCGCGAGGAACGCCGTGGCTCCGCCCTGGCGCGCTCCGACCATCTTCTGGGCAATCCCGCCGATCGGGCCAACGTTGCCGGCGTCGTCGATGGTCCCGGTGCCGGCGATCGTCGCACCGCCGGTCATCGAGCCCTCGGTCAACGTGTCGTAAATGCCGAGTGCGAACATCAACCCGGCCGATGGGCCGCCGACGTTCCCGACGTCGATGGTGACCCGGAAGGGCAACTTGTAATCCGTTCCGAGCAAGATGCCCAAAACGGTTCTGCCGTCATCTGCCTTTCGGGTGCGCGGATGAGTGGTCACCCGGGAGCCGGCCCGCTCCACGACGACTTCGACTGCATCCCCGGGGGTGACAGCCTGGATGGCCGATCGGATGGCGGCCGAGTCCGCTGCCGGCGTCGCAGCAATCGAGACGAGGATGTCGCCGGCCTTGAGTTCGCCCTCAGACGGCCCGCCCGCCACGACTTGCCGGACGACGACGACCTGGGTGACCTCCATGCCCAGCGACCGCAAGGCCACCGCGGCGGCCTCCTGCTGCGACCCGGCCATCTCGGCCTTGTTCTCCTGCGCGACCTGTTCCTGGGTGGCCTGCGGGGGGAAGAGCTCCTCGACGGGGTAGACGTCCTCGGATGGGCTTGCCCACGCTGACAAAACATCCCAGGCGTTGACGGGGTAGCCAGGGCCGCCGGTAACCCGCACGGTGGTGAACTCCAGTGCCCCGCTCGTCGGGAAGGTCGAGGCCCCGTCGACGACGATCCGTGGCACCGGTTTGCCGTCGGACCCTGGATGGCTGGCCAGCACGTCGGTGGCCGGGCCAGGTTTGAGGATCGCATAGGGCAAGGGCACGACAGCGGCCAGCACGCCCAGGACCATCGCCAGGCCCATCCCCAGCGCCAACGTCATCCACGGGCGCCACCACCGACGGCGGGTATGCCGCGCGCCCCGGCCGGCACCCAAGCCTTCCGGTCCCCCGGAGTAAGGGGCCCCCGAGCCGTCGCCCAGCCCGGTCGACCGGTCGCCCCACACTGGACCGGACGCATCGCCCAGCGGCGGGAGACCGCCCGTCTGCTGGGCTGAGGCCTCATCGCTCATGTGATCCCCACCCACTCCGCCGAACCGTCGATGAACCGCTGATGCTTCCAGATCGGCAACTCGGCCTTGACCTCTTCCACCAGGGCAGCGCAGGCCGCGAACGCCTCGGCCCGATGAGCACAGCTCACCGCAGCGACGATCGCCAGGTCACCGACGACCAGGTCACCGACCCGATGAACGAGGGCGACGGCTTCGACGCCAGGGCGGGCGGCATACCGGGCCGCGATCTGGCCCACCACCTCGACGGCGCTGGGATGAGCGGAATAACCGAGGGCGACCACCTCGCGGCCGAGGTCGTGATCCCGGACCTGTCCCACGAACAAGGCCACCGCGCCAGCCCGGTCCCGGCCGACAGCGGAGAGCACCTCCTCGACGGACAAGGCGTGCTCACTGATGGCCGCCAGAGCGACCACCCCGCCGACCTCCGCGGCACCGGACACTGGCGAGGTCATGAGCGCCTGGCGCGGCGCAGCACAGCCGCCGTCCCGACCAGGGCCACCGCGGCGCTCGCCGCGCCGAGAGCCGCGTCCTTGCGGTCCACCCGCCGGGCACCCAGCGCCCGACGGCCTTTGATCGACTCAAGCATGACCCCGACGCACGTGTCGTTGTCGTAGAGCGCCGCCCACCCCGCTGCCCGCAGGCCGGCCGAGTCGACCACCCAGGGATACAGGGCATGTGCCAATTCGCTGGCGGGTGCCGGCAACACGCCGAAGCGGTGCAGCCGGGCAGCCGTCCCCAAGGCGGTCGCCTCGGAGAGTTGGATCCGACGCATCCCGGTCAAGGCCTCCACCTGCTCTTGGCTCAGCCACCCGGGTGACCCCACGGTGACCACCGGTCCCAACTGGCGGGCCGCGACGACTCCGACCGCGCTGGCCAGGTCGTCGACATGGCAGAACTGCCACGCCGGGCTGGCACCCTTGACAGTGAGCAGGCGGGGTGCCTCGAAGTGTCTCGTGACGACGGTGTCGATCCCCGGCCCCACGAGCGCGGCAGGGCGCAGCACGGTGATCGACAGCCCAGGATGCACGCGCCGGGCATCCTCGACGACGTCCTCGACGGCCATGAGGTCCCCGACGACGCCTCCGTCCCGGATGCCGCGAAGCGGCGCATTCTCGGGAAGCGGCACGGGGTTGTCCGCTGCGGCCCCGTACACCTGGGCCGAAGTGACGACGATGAGCCGAGCCAACCCGGCCGCGGCGGCGGCGGTCACCAGAGTCTGCGCGGTGCGCACGACGTGATCGCGACGTTGACCGGGCCGCAAGGCCAGAGCGGACTCCAAGTCGGTCTCGACAGCGACCCACACGGCAACGTCGACCCCCTTGAGAGTGCGCAGCACCGCCGGATGTGCTGGGTCGGCAAGCCGCCACTCGGCGCCCGCGACCCGGCCGCGGGCTCGGTCGACGGCAATCGGTGGGCGAGCCTCACCGGCCACCTGGGCCGCCCTCCTCAAGGTGTCGAGAATGCGCGCCCCCGGGCCGGACGCAGCGCCGAGCACCGCCACTCGTGGCCGGGGCTGCCGAGACAGGTCGGTGCCGCCCTGCGGTTGCGGCGCATGAATGGGGGCCCGAGTGTCGCGGCCTGGCCGGGAACTCACACCGCCCTCCTGTGGTTGTCTGGGGTGCCATCTTCTCAGCCCTGGTGGAGGAGCACGATCCATGTCCGAGCCGCACGACCACCCTTCCATGCCGGAAGGCTCGGACAACCCCGAGGACACGGCTTCGGATCGACCTTCGGGCGCGACACCCGGGCGCGGGGGCGGGTCTTCGGGCGGGCCGGGCGGCATCCCGGACCTCGAACCGATGCTGCGCGAGCTGTTCGGCCCGGACGCAACCCTGCCCAGCGAGCTGACCGAGCTGTTGGCCGCGCTGCGCACCGACCCGGCCGCCTCTCCGCTGGCCGGAATGCTCCAGGCGCAGTTCCGCTCGCTGTTCCAGGACCAGTCCCCGCAGACCCGGATCGCCACCGCAACCGACCTGGCCCGCAAGGTCGTCGCGGCGCAGGGTGACCACTCGGTGTCCGAAGCCCAGCGCCGAGCGGTGCGGGAGGCCGTTGCGGTCGCTCAGCTGTGGTTGGACCCGGTCACGACCCTGGACTGCCCGCCCGGCCAAGCTACGGCCCTCAGCGGCGCTGAGTGGGTTGAGGCGACGACCGCCCGGTGGTACTCCCTCATCGAGCCCGTGGCCGACGGGGTCGCATCGGCCGCCGGCACAGCGATGAAGGCCCAGGTCGAGCAGCTCGGCGGCCTCTCCGGTGGCCCGGAGGGCATCCCCGGGCTGGAGGCGCTGCTCGGTGTCCTCCCCGGTGGGATGAGCGCCGGTCCCGGTGGGCTGTGGGCCACCCTCGGCCCCGCCCTAGAACAATTGTCAAGCGGCATGTTCGGGGCGCAGATCGGTCAGGCCGTCGGGACCCTCGCCGGGGACGTCCTCACCGGCACCGAGGTCGGCCTGCCTCTGTTCGACGCGGGCACCGTGGCGATGTTGCCCGAACGGATCGCGCAGTTTGCCCGGGACGTCGAGATTGACGAAGGACAGGTGCGGCTCTACCTCGCGGTGCGAGAGGCCGCCCGAGTTCGTCTGTTCGGCGAAGTCCCTTGGCTAGCAGCCCAATTGGAGGCTGCCGTGCGCGACTATGGGCGCAACGTCGTCATCGACACCGACGCCATCGACGAGGCAGTCCAATCGGTCGAGCTCACCGACTTGAGCAATCTGTCGGCCATGCAGGATGCCTTCGCCCAGGCTCAGCTCTTCGGTCGGCGGACCACCCCGGCGCAGGACGCCGCGCTCGTCCGCCTGGAAGCGACTCTGGCCCTCGTCGAAGGCTGGGTCGATCTGGTCACCGACCAGGCGGTGGCTGCGCATTTGCCGGCCGCGGCAGCCCTCGGCGAGGCCGTGCGGCGGCGCCGCTCCGGCGGACCGGCTCAGAAGGCGTTCGCCGGCTTCGTCGGCCTCGAGTTGCGTCCTCGGCGCCTGCGGGATGCCCGCAACCTCTGGGCCGCGCTTGAGGAAGCTGGCGGTCCATCGCTGCGTGACGGCGCTTGGGCGCACCCAGATGTGGCGCCAACTGCCGCCGATCTCGATGACCCGCTGGGCTACGTCGAGCGGCGCCAGCACCCGGACGCCACCGACGAATTCGACGCCGAACTGGATCGGCTCCTCTCCGCAGAAGACCCGGGAGCGCAGTGAGCGTCGCGACGGCATACCGACACCTGCGCACGGATGCGGTCCGGCTGCTGAGCCAGTGGCGACCCCCGGACGCCCGCCAAGAGCGGCTACGCGCGGACTACCTCACGTTCCTGGCCACCCACCCCGACGGGGTGGCTAAGGCCGGCCCACCCTCCCACGTGACGGCAAGCGCGCTGGTCTTCGACGCCACGCTGGAATGCGTGTTGCTCACCCACCATGCCAAGGCCGGCATGTGGCTGCAGTTGGGTGGCCACCTCGAGCCCGAGGACAGGGGCCTGTATGCCGCCGCGCACCGCGAGATCCGCGAGGAGTCCGGCATCCTCGGGGTCCGGGTTCAGCCGCGGATCGCCCAGCTGGACCGGCATACCCTCGGCGGGGCCTTCGGGCACTGTCGGGAGCACCTCGACGTGCGATTTGCCGCCGTCGTCCCCCCGGGCTTAGAGGACTCCGTCGTGGTCAGCGGCGAGTCACTCGACGTGGCCTGGTGGCCCCTGGATGCCTTGCCGGAAGCCACTGCCCCAGAGATTGGGGAGTTGGCCCAGGCGTGCCTCGACGTGCTGCTGACAAGCACCCGACGCAGCTGACGGCAGGATCGCTCACCCCTCGGAGAAGACGACGCTCTCAAGGTCGGCAACTCCGGCGGTCAGCTCGGTCCACGGGACGGCCAGCCGCAACACCGCCAGGCCCGCGGGCGGGAAGCCAGCCAACTGCGCAGGCGCTAGGTGTCTGCCGTGGGGGTCGCACAGCCAGTCGGCGAGCAACGGCATCGTCGGCGCATGACCGACGACGAGCACAGTCAGCGCGTCGAGAGCCTCCTCGGTGATGGCTTGCAAGACGCCCGTCGTCCCGCCGAGATAGACCCTCCGGTCCAGATGCACCCGAGTGGCCGCCTGGCTATTGGCCGCGATCGCATCCCCCCACGTTTGGCGGGTCCGCGTCGCCGTGGAACAGATGACCAGATCCGGTGAGATCGCGTGCTCAGCCAACCACCTCCCCACGGCAGCCGCCTGTCGCCGACCTCTTGCCGTCAGCTCCCGATCGTGGTCAACGACACCAAGGGGGGCACTGGCCTGAGCATGGCGCAGCAGGAGCAGGCGGCGTGCCGGGCGGTCGGGGCGGACGGTCACGGATGACCCCGACCAGCGGGGCCGGCGACGACGTGCAGCAGCGGTGCTCCGACGGCATACCGGCTCAATTGCTCGCGCAGCAGCTTGACCATCCGTGGCCGGAAGGTGTCCCCTGCCCCGCCGACGTGCGGCGCGACAAACACGCCCGGACTGCTCCACAACGGATGTCCGGGCGGAAGGGGTTCGGGGTCGGTAACGTCCAGTGCGGCGCGCAGCCGCCCCGTAGCCGTCTCGACGAGCAGGGCGTCCGTGTCTAGGACCGGGCCGCGGGCGAGATTGACCACCAACGCCCCGTCGGGCAAGGCGGCCAGGAAGGCCGCGTCGACCAAGCCCACGGTGGCGTCGGTCAAAGGGGTCAGGAGCACGACGATGTCCTGACGAGGCAGCAACCCTGGCAACTCGTCGATTCCGTGCACCCGCTCCACGAGCTCGTCGCCGGGCCGTGACCGGCTCGCCACGACCGTCATGGTCACCTCGAAGGGTGCCAGGCGGGCGGCCAAGGCCCGCCCGATCCGACCGTACCCGACAATGAGCACCCGCCGGTCCCCCAACGCGGGCCAGGCGCGGTGTGCCAGCCACTGCTGGCGTTGTTGGGCGGCGACGAGGTCCGGTATGCCGCGCTGCGCGGCCAGGATGAGCGCCACCGCGAATTCGGCGGTCGAGGTGTCGTGCACCCCGGCGGCATTGCACAGGGTTGCGCCGGGCGGAAGATGCTCCAGGGCGTGGTCGTAGCCGGCGGTGACCACCTGGACGACCTTGAGGCTCGGCAACCCAGCCAGGCGGGCCAACCGCGAGCGGCCCCCGATCGGGGTGACGACGACCTCGATCGAGGGGTCGGTGAGGTCGTCGGACAGGTCCCAGGCTCGCAGGCTCAGGCCGTCGATGGGGCCGACATCGCGCAGCCACGAGGGGTCGGGCAGAGTCACGATTGGCACGGCCCCGACGTTACCGGCCCGGCCGCAGCGGCGGCGAGGCGGGCGGTCGGCAGCGCGCCAGGGGGCGGTCGGCAGCGCGCCAGGGGGCGGCCGGCAGCGGGCTCGACGCAAGGCATCACACATGCAGGCCTGATCGTTAGGGTTAAGCGCAGGCCGCCGTCGGGGCTGCCGCACCGGGAGGATCACGACATGTCAGAGATCGACCAACTGCTCGCGCAGGTCCCGCTCGCTCAGATCGCCGACGAGCTCGGAGTCGACCACGCCCAGGCCGAAGCCTCCTCGCGGACGGCCCTTGAGGCGCTGCTCGGGGGGTTGCATGCCAACGCGAGCGACCCCGCGGGGGCGCTGTCCCTTGGCCAGGCCCTCGGTGGCCACGACGGGAGTCTGCTCGGTGCCGACCTCACCGCGATCGACCAGCAGGACGGCC
>JBGAQN010000042.1:0-22731 GCA_044220725.1 Dermatophilaceae bacterium | reverse complement strand
ATCATCGAAGGCCCCTCACACCGGCAACGTCAACACGTCACCCTTGACCAGACGAACAACGCCCAGCATGCTCACTGACACCCCCAAGCGGTCCCATGCTCGTGACAACGAGGTGGTCCCATCACGCTGGCAAGCGACACGCGCGCGTCCAGGGGCCTCCAGGACGCGCGTGGGAGGCTGCTACGGGGAGCCGGGGGAGGCGGTCCTCGTCGTGGCGGTGACGGCCCGAGCGGTCGACGGTGGCGCCACGGCGGCCGTGCTGTCGGCTGTGGCGGACGCGTTCGAGGTGCCGCGACGCGAGGTAGGGCTGGTGAGTGGGGCGACCAGCCGCACCAAGGTGTTGGAGGTGACGATCGACGAGGCTCGGGGCCAGGCTCGACTGGAGCAGCTGCTGGGCAGGTGAGGGCTGACTCAGCGAAGGGCTCCCAGGACGACATCCTGGGAGCCCTTCGCTGCGACCAATCGATCGGTCAGTGTGGATGCTTGTCGTGCTTGATAGCTGCGTGAGCGGACCCTCCATTGATCGCTTCGTGCTCACCATGGTGGTGGGCGGCAGCGAGCTCCGCGGGCGTGACCGGCTCGACCCTGGTCTTGAAGAAGAAGTTCGACCAGGCGACCCGACGACGAGCCTTCTTGGCGTCCTTGGAGGACACGCCGTTGAGGTCGGTTGCCGAGGGCAGCGCCAGGGGAGCGGGCGACTCGAACGCCACCAGCTTGTAGCGGTCGAACTCGTCCAGGTCCTCGTGCCGCTCGAAGAATTTGCCCTCGGCGGTGCGGATGATCGTGCCGGACTCGCGCCCATGCAGGACCTTCTCGCGGTCGTGGCGCTGCAGCGACAGGCAGATCCGTCGGGTCACCCAGAAGACGATCACCGGGACGGCGAAGACGAGCAACCGGAACAGGTTGGTGACGTCGTTGATCGACAGCTGCAGACGGATCGCCATGATGTCGTTGCCGGCGGCGAACATGAGCACGACGTAGAACGAGAAGGCGGCCATGCCGATCGCGGTGCGGGTCGGGGCGTTGCGCGGTCGGTCGAGCAGGTGGTGCTCACGCGTGTCGCCCGTCACCCAGGACTCAATCCACGGGTAGATCCCCGCGGCGGTGTACATGAGCGGGATGAGGGCGACGGCACCCAGGAAGACGTTCATGCTCCAGGTGAAGCCGAAGAGCTCGAACTCGAGGAAGCCAGGCAGCAATCGCAAGGCGCCGTCGGCGAAGCCCATGTACCAGTCGGGCTGCGACCCGGCCGTCACCGGAGACGGGTCATAAGGGCCATAGGCCCAGATCGGGTTGATCGTGACCAGCGCCGAGATGAGGGCCAGGACCCCGAACACCATGAAGAAGAAGCCACCGGCCTTGGCCGTGTAGACCGGCATCAGCGGGAAGCCCACGACGTTCTCGTTGGTGCGGCCGGGGCCGGGGAACTGGGTGTGCTTGTGGACCATGACCAGGACGATGTGCGCGGTGAACAAGCCGATCAGCACGGCCGGCAGCAGCAGGACGTGGACTGAGTAGAGCCGCGGGATGATCGCTTCGCCCGGGAAGGTCCCACCGAACAGCAGGTAGGAGGCATACGACCCGATCAGGGGGATCGAGCGGATGAAGCCCTCAGCCGCGCGGATACCGGTGCCCGACAACAGGTCGTCGGGCAGGGAGTAGCCGGCGAAGCCTTCGACGATGGCCAGCATCGACAGGATCGAGCCGATGACCCAGTTGAGCTCGCGCGGCTTGCGGAACGCTCCAGTGAGGAAGACGCGCAGCATATGGACCGTGATCGCCACGCAGAACATCAGAGCGGCCCAGTGGTGGATCTGGCGGATGAGCAGGCCGCCACGGACGTCGAAAGAGATCGCCAGCGTCGACGAGTACGCCTCGGACATGATGATGCCCTGCAGCGGCACGTAAGAGCCGTTGTAAGGGATCTGACCCGCGCTCGGGATGAACCAGAACGAGAGGAACACCCCGGTCAGCAGACAGATGATCATCGAGTACATCGCCACTTCACCGAGCATGAAGCTCCAGTGATCGGGGAAGACCTTCTTCATCATGAAGGCCGCACCCTTGGCAATGCCGGTGCGCTCGTCCACCCAGATGGCGGCCGAGCCAGCCTTGCTGCCGGAGGCGCTCGTGCCCTTGGCGTCGTCGGCGCGCAGGTCGGCGGCGGTGCGCGCGGAGGCGGTGGTGCTCACTTGAGGCGCTCCCAGTAGCTCGGGCCGACAGGCTCGGCGAAGCCCTGCGTGGCGACGAGGTAGCCCTCGTCGTCCACGGTGATCTTCAACTGCGGCAGCGGACGCTTGGCCGGGCCGAAGATCACCTCGCAGTCACGGGTGACGTCGAAGGTCGACTGGTGGCACGGGCAGAGCAGGTGGTGGGTCTGCTGCTCGTAGAGGCCGACCGGGCACCCGACGTGGGTGCAGATCTTGGAGTAGGCGACGATGCCCTGGAAGCCCCAGTCGCGGGCCTTGCGCCCTAGCACATCGTCCTTGAACTCCGAGGGGTTGAGCCGCATCAGCAGGACGGCAGCCTTGGCCTTGGCCTCAAGCACGCCGTGCCACTCGGAGTGGCCCTCCTTGACGTTGTGTTCGCGCAGTTCCTTCAGCGTTGCGGGCATGACGTGGAAGACCGAGCCGATGGTGACGTCGGAGGCCTTGATCGGGGTGAGCTCGGGGTCGCGCACCAAGCGGATCGGCTCCCCACCCGGCTGGACATCCCACAACGTCTGCTTAAGCTCTTCCAGCGCCTTGGTCGGGTTGCCCATTGAGCCGACGAGTTGGACCCCCAGCGGCAGAGCGAACAGCCCGAGGGCGGCACCCGCGGTGGCCTTGATCAGCGGCCGCCGGGCCAGCTGCGCAGACTCGGCACCCGCGGCCAGTGCAGCGACCGCCTTGTCGCGGGACTCGTCGGAGGACCGGATCGCGTGCCGCTCTTCGACGACCTCTTCGTCGGACATGAGCGTCTTGGCCCAGTGCACGGCACCGAACCCGATACCCAGCAAGGAGATCCCCAGGGTGACACCGAGCATGACGTTGAGGAGGTTGGTCAGCCCGACAAAGGGCAGGAAGACCGAGGTCCTCCGGTCGATCGCGAAGTAGCTGACGATGAACCCGATGGTGCCGAGGATCGACAGGACAAACAGCACGGCGACCTGGCGCTCGGCGCGCTTGGCGGCCCTGGGGTCCTCGTCGGCGGCCCGGTGGACGTGGGGCGGCAGCCCCGGGTTCTCGAAGACGGCGGGCAGGCCGCCGGTGCCCACGTGGTGTCCCTCATCGAGGCGGACGGTGCCGGCGCCGCTCGCCGACCCGCTGGTGGGGGTGACCTGGTCACTCATGAGGTCATCGATCCTTGTCGTCGTGGGATGAGGCGGGAGGTCACGCGGCCTTCTGGCCGAGCCAGAAGGCGCAGGCGATCATGAGCAGGAGTCCGAAGATCCAGATGAACATTCCTTCGGACACCGGGCCCAGATTGCCCAGGTTCATCCCGCCGACGTTGGGCTCGTTCTGGGTGGTCTTGAGGTAGGCGATGACCGACGCCTTGGCCTCAGGGCTGAGGTTGGTGTCGTTGAAGACGGGCATCGACTGCGGACCGGTGAGCATGGCCTCATAGATGTACTTGCCGTCGACGCCATAGAGCGACGGGGCGTACTTGCCGCGCGTGAGGGCGCCACCGGAGCCAGCGAAGTTGTGGCACATCGCGCAGTTAACTCGGTAGATCTCGCCGCCGAGGGCGATGTCGCCGCCCTCGCCAGTGGTCTCCTTGCCTTCGGGGATCGCCGGGCCGGGGGCCAACGAGGCGACGTACGCAGCGATGGCCTCGATCTGCTCTTGCGAGTACTTCACCTGGTCGATCCGTGGGGCCTGGACGTTGGGACCGGCCAGCGGCATACGTCCGGTGCCCATCTGGAAGTCCACGGAGGCCGCGCCGACGCCCATGAGGGTTGGCCCGGACTTAGTTCCCTCGGCGTTGACGCCGTGGCAGGTGGCGCAATTCGCCAAGAAGAGCTGCTTGCCCATCGCCGCGTCGTCGGCCGTGCTCACGGCGGCCGCAGCGGGCTTGGGGGCGATGAGGGTGTATGCCGTCCCGACCAGGGCCAACCCCAGGAACAGCAGGATGGCGATGGCGGCTGGGTGGCGGCGACGTGCGGCCAAGGCGTTCACGATGTCGTCCTGTCGTGGATTCTCGCGGGGCGGGGGATGTCGGGGCTCACTTGAGCAGGTAGATCACAGCGAACAGCGCGATCCACACGACGTCGACGAAGTGCCAGTAGTACGAGGTGACGACCGCGCCGACCGCTTGGGTGTGGGTATAGCGGCGGGTCGTGAAGGTGCGCCCGATGATGAGCAGGAAGGCGATGAGCCCGCCGGTGACGTGCAGACCGTGGAAGCCGGTCGCCATGTAGAACACCGAGCCGTAGCGGTCGGAGGAAAGGGTCACGTTCTCCGAGACGAGCTTGGCGTACTCATAGACCTGGCCGGCGATGAAGGTTGCGCCGAAGAGGTACGTCACGACATACCACTCGCGCATGCCCCACTTGCCGATCTCGGAGAGCTTGCCGGTCCGTGCCGCCTGGCCGCGCTCGGCCTTCATCACTCCGATCTGGCACCAGACCGAGGAGATGACCAGGATCGCGGTGTTGACCGTCGCGAAGGTGACGTTGAGTTTCGCCGTCTGCTCCGCCCAGAGCGGGGCCGACACCGACCGCAACTGGAAGTAGATCGCGAAGAGACCCGCGAAGAACATGAGTTCGGAGGAGAGCCAGACCATGGTCCCGACCTGGACCATGTTCGGTCGGGTCGCGGGGCCGTGCCCGGTGCTCACTGGGTGCGCTGGAATCGCCGATGCTGTCGCCACGCGCGCCATTATGGCGTGCCGGGTGTCGGCATGTGTGACCGACCCCCCGGTTAATCGTCAATCGGTCGTGGATCGTGCTCAGCGGGGTGCCATGAACTTGGTCACTCGCGCGGTGCCCGGCGCAGGGCCGGCATACCGACCGGGTGTGCGCAGCGGCTTGGCACGCCGGGTTTGGGTCAGGTGTGCGCCGTCGGTGAGGCGACTAGCATGACTGCCATGACCGCTACCCAGGCGCCCTCGACCGCACCGGACGCTTCCGCCGCTCTGCGTCAAATTTCGGTGTTGCTCTACAGCGACGATGCGTCGGTCCGCGACTCGGTGCGGGTTTCCGTCGGGCGCCGTCCGGCCAGAAACGTCGAGGTCACTTCATGGCTCGAGTGCGCCACCCATGCCGCCGTTGTCGAGGCGGTGGACAACCGGCGCTTCGACGTGTTGGTCCTCGACGGCGAAGCGACCCCGATGGGCGGCATGGGTCTGTGTCGGCAACTGAAGAACGAGATCTTTGAGTGCCCGCCAGTCCTCGTGCTCACCGGCCGTGTGCAGGACGCTTGGCTGGCTGCGTGGTCGCAGGCGGACGCCGTCGTGCCGCACCCCCTGGATCCGGTGGCGCTGGCCCGCGCCGTCGCCAGCCTCGTTCGCCCGCGGTGATTAGCCCTCAGCCGCAGAGAGTCAGCCGATGAACCACGATCACGGGATCACTTCCTGGCCCGAGGTCTACAGCCGCTTGCTCCAGCGGGGCCACCTGGCCCGCCAAGACTGCGCGTGGGCCATGGGGGCGATCATGCGTGGCGAAGCGACTCCGGCCCAGATCGCCGGCTTCCTCATGGCACTGCACGCCAAGGGCGAGACGGTCGAGGAGATGCGGGGACTTGCCGACGAGATGCTCGCCCACGCCACCCGGATCGAGGCGCCAGACCCGAGCCTGGACGTGGTCGGCACCGGTGGGGACCGCGCGCACACAGTCAATATTTCGACGATGGCTGCCATGGTCTGTGCCGCGGCTGGGGTGCCGGTGGTCAAACACGGCAACCGGGCGGCGTCCTCGACCTCCGGGTCGGCAGACGTCCTTGAGGCGCTGGGGATCGATCTCGCTCTGCCGGCTGATCGTGTTGCGGCTCTGGTCCACGAGGTCGGGATCACCTTCTGCTTCGCGCAGCGCTTCCACCCCTCGATGCGTCATGCCGCCGGAACGCGTCGCGAGCTCGGGGTGCCCACCGCCTTCAACTTCCTTGGCCCTTTGACCAACCCAGGGCAGCCGACGTATGCCGCGGTCGGTGTCGCCGACGCCCGGATGGCACCCATCGTGGCGGGGGTGTTCGCCGGCCGAGGGCGGGATGCTGCGGTATTCCGCGGAGACGACGGACTGGACGAGCTCACCCTGGCGACGACCTCAACGATTTGGTGGGTGCGCTCCGGCGACGTCGTCGAACACCAACTGGACCCGGAGCGACTTGGTGTGACCCTCGCCGCGACTGCGGCGCTGCGCGGGGGTGACGCGGCCTACAACGCGCAGGTTGTCCGCGAGGTCTTTGACGGGCGGCACGGTCCGGTCCGGGATGCTGTCGTGCTCAACGCAGGTGCAGCACTGGCTGTTGCGGCCAACGCCGACTCGGGCCGCACCCCTGCCGCAATCCATGCCGACATCCGTGCAGGCATGGACCGTGCCGAGGCGGCCCTGGACTCGGGAGCGGCCGCCGACCTGGTCGACCGGTGGATCGCAGCGACCCTCGTTTGAGACAACCCTCGGGTCCGAGACAACTTCTCGGTGCGGCCCGGGGTGCGCCCAACGCGTCAGTCCAGTCCCAAGCTGAACGCCGCCTCAAGGTCGTGCTTGCTGTAAGTCCGGAAGGCGATGTGAGTGCTCGTCGCCGCAACGCCGACCACTTTGGACAGGCGGTCGGCAATGACGTCGGCCAGGTGTTCGTGCTCGCGAACACGGACCATGGCGACGAGGTCGGCATCCCCGGTCACTGAGTAGACCTCGGTGACGCCATCCAGGGCAGCGATATCCGCGGCGACTTCGGGAATGCGCGAGACGTCGCAGGTGACGAGGACGATGGCGGTGATCACGAGCCCAGCCTAGCCATAGGTCGGCCGGCCGCCTGGATGAGGTTACCGACGCTTGGATGAGGGCACAGACTCATCCAAGCGACGCGAGACTCATCTCAGGGCCGGGCGCCGCGCCGCAGCGCTCCCAGAGTGGCCGCGGCGGCTCCGGCGCCGCCGACCGGGCAGGTCCACTCACCATCAAAGTCGACGATCCGCACCCCGGGACTCTCCAGCCACCGCAGCACCAATTCGGTCTCCTCGGGGTATGCCGCCGGTGCCGGTCCCAGGGGTGCCAGCACCGCCTCCGCCGTCGCCCGAAGACTCTCGACATAGACCAGGGGGTCAGCGCCTCGGGGGGCCAGGCTGGTCCCGGCCAGCCGGCCGTGTCGGACGCAGATCAACTCCCAGGCGCCTGCCTCAGTGCGCCGCGCCGCCACCAACTCCGGGCTCGCCGCAAGAGGAGCCAATCGTTGAGCCCGGGCGACGCCGCGCACGAGATGTCCGAGCCGGTCCCGCAGCGAGCCGGCATCCTCGAACCGTTCCTGGGTGGCCAGGGTGGTCATCCGCTGGCAGAGGGCATCGACCAAGGCCCGGCCATCGCCGACGAGCAACGCAGCGGCGGTCTGGACGTGGACGGCATACTCCGCCTGGGTCTGGCGGCCCTCGCAGGGCGCGCCGCAGCGGCCCATCTCGGCAAGGACGCAGGCCGACCCCGATCCCTTGGTGGATAGGCGCGTGGTGCACTGCCGCAACGGAAGGACGTCGTGGACAGCCGCGACGGCGGCTTGGGCAGCCGATCGCGAGCCGAACGGACCGGCATACCGTGCGCCGGCAGCGTGGTCGTCGCGGATCTCGCGGACGATCGACAGGCGTGGATAGGCCTCGGCGGTGAGCTTGACCCACAAGGCTCGCTCAGGCTGGGTCGATTTGCGGTTGTAGCGCGGCTTGTGCTGGGCGATGAGGCGAAGCTCGCGGACCTGGGCCTCCAAGCTCGTCTGACAGACGATGGGCTGGATGGACGCGGCGACGCCGACCATCTCGGCCATCCGAGTCCGTTGTTCAGAGGCGGTGAAGTAGCTGCGGGCCCGGGCCCGGATGTTGCGCGAGGTGCCCACGTAGAGCGGTCTGCCCTTGACATCCTTGAAGACGTAGACCCCGGGTGCGGCTGGTAGGTCATCGGCCAGGAACCGCTTGCGGCGTTGTGCGGTGCTGACTCGCGACGAGTAGCTGGACAACTCCTCCAGGGTGTGCACCCCGATGTTGCCGACTCGTTCCAGAAGGGCGTGCAGGACATCGACCGTGGCCCGGGCGTCGTGCAACGCCCGGTGATCCGGGGTGGTCTGCGCGCCGAAGAGGGCGGCGAGCGAGCCGAGTCGGCGGTTGGGCGCCTCATCGCGACCGACCAGATGCCTGGCCAGGGTCACCGTGTCGATCACCCGGAAGCCTGGCCATGGACGCCCAGTCGAGGCGGCAGCTGCCTTGAGGAAGGTGACGTCAAATCCGGCGTTGTGGGCAACGAGCACTGACCCTCTGGCGAACTCCAGGAAAGCGGGGATCACCGTGTCGATCTGTGGAGCGTGCGCGACCATGCCGTCGGAGATCCCGGTGAGCACCTGGATGAAGGTCGGGATGGGCGTCCCGGGATTGACCAAGGTCTGAAACTCGCCGAGGACCACGCCACCGCGGACCTTGACCGCGCCGATTTCGGTGATGGCGCTGTCGTTTGGGCTGCCGCCGGTCGTCTCCAGGTCGACCACGACGAAGGTGACCTCACGAAGGGCGGTCCCCAATTCGTCGAGAGTGCCCTGGACCGCGTGCATGCCTAGGGACGCTAGAACCACCCACTGACAGGCCAGGGGAGGCGCGCGGCGGGACCGGCTGTCAGACCCCTGTCCTAGGCTCAGAGGTGACGCCAACTTCTCGATGAACGAGTCAACGTTCTCGATGAACGATAGGTATGACCGATGCCAGTAGGAGCCGAACGATGATCGTCTCGTGTGCGACGTGCCCGGTCCGCGGGCAACGGTGCGAGGACTGCGTGGTGACCGTCTTGGCCCGTATTCCGGTGGGCCCCGCGCCGGAGCACGGCGCCGGAACTCACCTGGACGCCGCCGAGCGCCGGGTCGTGTCGCTCTTCGTAGCTGCGGGCCTGGTCGACGCGCGGTATGCCGCGACGCTCACGGCCTCGACTAGTCCAGCGGGACGGGGACAGGCGGTCGGGTGAGTCGGGTGGACGGAGGGTGAGCGGGTCGGCGGCCGCGCCGGGCCCGCCGCGCGAGATTGTCCCGGAGCCGTTGAGGACAGGGACCTTGGTGCGGTCGGCCACATCTCAGCGCTCTGTGCTGGCCGCAGCGCTGGTCTTGGCGGTCACCGTCGCCGTTGCCGTTGCCTGCACCGGGTCGGGGACGCGGGCGGGAGCCGCCGGGCCAACCGGGACGATACTTGCTTCCCTCGGCGCTTCCGGGGGCTCCCTCGACTCTCCCGTCGAGGCCCTGCGGGCGCTGCTTACCCAGCGCGCTCGGGCCCTCGAGCGTTCGGACGCCGGCCTGTGGGCGGCGACGGTCGCCGACCCGGCTGGCCCCAATGGGGCAGCCGAGATCTCGGCATACGCCGGGATGAACACCCTCGGGGTGCGCGGTCTGACGGTGATCTCCGTCCAGGCAGCGCCGCCCGCCCCCGTGCCCGTCGGGCCGCGCACGTGGCTGGGCACGGTGCAGATGGAGTATGCCGTGCCCGGTGTCGACCGCGGGCCGCGGGGCTGCACCCGCACGGTGACCCTGCAGCACACTGACCTGGGTTGGCGGATCGGCCGGTGGCTCGGCCCCACCGACCGCTGGGAGGCCTTCGACCTGCCAGGTCTCACCTCCGTGCGCACCGAGCATGCCCTCGTCGTCGGGCCTGTCCCCCGCGAGGTGCTCCAAGCCCGTGGCGCGGAGGTCGAGGCCGGCCAGGGGCGCGTGTCGGCGGTGCTCGGCGCCGTGGTGATGGCTCTGGTCGTCGTGCCGGCAACGACTGACCAAGCCCAGCGCATGCTCGGCGCGATCCCGACCGACCCGACGACGTCGCGGACCGCTCAGGTCGCGGCGACGACGCTCGGGGAGCGCGCTCCGAGGGCTCCGGCCCTGGCCGATCGAGTCATCATCGACCCCGTGGGGTTGGGGCGGCTCACCGCAGTTGGGCGTCGGGTCGTGCTCACCCACGAGATGGTGCATGTCACCGTGCGGGGCAGCACGTTGGACGATGTGCCGCTGTGGCTGTCAGAGGGATTCGCCGAGTGGGTCGCCTTCGGGGCGGAAACCATGGATCGCCGGATCGTGGCGGCACGACTGCTCGACCAGGTTCGCGTGGACGGACCCCCGGCCAAGCTCCCGACGTCGGCCGACTTCGCCGGTTCCGCTGGCGATCCCGCCGTGGCCTACCAGGGAGCCTGGTTGGCCGTCGATGGCATGGCTCGTTTGGCTGGGGCCGACGGGCTGCTGTCGGTGCTCCTGGACGTTGGCGGGACGATCCCTGCGCCGGGTCGCGCCCCGCCCCCCCAGGTAGACATCGAGCAAGCCCTGGTCCACCGGCTCGGTGTTGGCGAGGCTGGGCTGTTGCGGGGCTGGCAGGACGATCTGGTTGCCCTGGCTCATGGACGTTGAGCTGAGAGGACGCGGAGCTGAGAGGACGCGGAGCTGAGAGGACACGGAGCTGAGAGGACGCGGAGCCGCCCGGCCGAGTCTGCTGCGCTGCTCTTGGACTGGGGGATCGTAAGGTTCTAGACCGCGATAACCTACGTGCCATGGCCGATCGCACCGAGTCTTCCATCCACGTGGACGCAAAGCCCGGGGTCGTCCTGGACGTCATCGCCGACTTCGAGGCATACCCCGAGTGGGCAGCAGAGGTGAAGCGCGTCTCCGTGTTGTCCGAGGAGGGCGATGGCTGGGCGGACCGGGTCGAGTACACGCTCGATGCCGGCGTCCTCAAGGACACCTACACTCTGGACTACGAGTGGGACATCGCCGACGACGGCACCGGGGTGGTGTCGTGGAGCCTGGTGCGGGCCACGGTCCTCAAGGCCATGAACGGCTCGTACACCATCGCCCGCGACAAGGCTGGCTCGAAGGTGACCTACCGGCTGGCCGTCGACCTCAACATTCCCATGTTGGGGATGCTTAAGCGCAAGGCCGAAGAGCAGATCGTTGACACAGCCCTCAGAGAGCTCAAGAAGCGCGTCGAGGGCTGACTGTGACGGTCGAGGGGAGCGACCGAGTCGGTTCGGTCGCGGAGGAGGCTGCGCGCCTGTTGGGGGTCTTTGTCGCGGGAATGCCCGAAGCGCATCTGCTGGCAGCCGGCTCCCGAGTGGCTGGAGAGCCGCCCCCCTCGCAGGTATGTCCGGAATGTGGGCACGACCCGCATGCGGCGGCAGCCACGAACGACTCGGTATGCCGCATCTGCCCCATATGCCGTGTTCTGACTGTCGTCAAGTCGATCAGCCCGGAGACGCTGGACAAGATCGCTGACGTCGTCGACCTACTCAGTGACGGGTTGCGCGGCTTTGCGGCCAGTCGCCGAACCAGCCAGTCACCGAACCCTCCGGACCGACCTCCGAGTGAGCCATGACGAGATACACGATCGGGGTTGACATCGGCGGTACCAAGGTCGCCGGTGGCTTGGTCGACGCCGAAGGCGTGATCCACGCCCGCGCTCGGGCCGACACTCCGCACCGATCCACCTCGCCCGACGTTGTTGAGAGCACCATCGTTGGTGTCGTCGACACCCTGCTGGCCCAGGTGTGCTCGGGGGAGGTTGCGGCCGTGGGCGTCGGCGCCGCCGGTTTCGTCGCTGCGGATCGCTCCACTGTCGTTTTCGCTCCCCATCTGTCGTGGCGTCACGAACCGTTGCGAGAAGCGCTCGCGGACCGAATCGGCCTGCCAGTCACCGTCGATAACGACGCCAACGCAGCGAGCTGGGCTGAATGGCGGTTTGGGGCTGGACGAGGCGAGAGCCACCTGGTGATGATCAACCTCGGGACGGGGATCGGTGGTGGCGTGGTCATCAACGGACGGATCGAGCGCGGGCGGTTCGGGATGGCAGCCGAATTCGGTCACATGAGCATCGTCCCCGAGGGTCTGCTGTGCGAATGCGGCAACCGAGGCTGTTGGGAGCAATACTCAAGCGGCAACGCGCTGGCCCGCCAGGCCCGTGCCCTGATCGCGACGAATTCCCCTGTGGCGCAGGACCTTGGGTTGCTGGTCGGCGGCGACGCCGGGCTCGTGACCGGTCAGCTCGTCACCGATGCCGCTCGTTCGGGGGACCGCACTGCGTTCGAGTTGCTCGCTGAGGTCGGCCGCTGGCTCGGGATCGGCCTCGCGAATGTCGTCGCTGCCTTAGACCCCGGGAGGATTGTCATCGGTGGCGGGGTGAGCGCTGCCGGGGAGCTGCTGCTGGGGCCGGCTCGGGAGAGTTTTCGACGGCACCTCACCGGCCGTGGGTATCGCCCGGAGGCGGCCATTGTCGCGGCGCACTTGGGCAACGACGCCGGAGTGATCGGTGCCGCGGACCTGGCGCGCAACCCCGACTAGGGTGTGGGCTCACCGGCTGGCCGATCACACCTGTGCCCCGGTGTCGTCCGGATCCCGGTCACCCGAGCCGCGCAGCACCATCAGTCCGAAGCCGGCCACCGTGAGGGTGATCCCGAACAAGACCCACCAGCCGGGATCGGGGTTGGTCGAGAAGACGGCCGCCCAAATGACGATCAAAGGTCCCAAGGTCAGACCCACCACCGACAGCCAATAGGTCGCGTCGTGGACCGGTGGCAACTGCGGCGGTCCGGGCTCGAAGTGGTCGTCTGCCTCCGGCGGTGCGTAGCTCCTCCACCCGAACATGCTGGGGTCCTCGACGATGTCCAGCGGCGGCGTGACCTCGACGTCACCGAAGTGCACCGAGTCCAGCCCCTCGGCGAGGGAAGGGTCGTGGTCATCGTCGGGTCGCGCCCTGGGGCCAATCCCGGGCCCGGTCGGACGAGGTTGACTGAAGTCGGCCGGAAGATCGTGCTCCCAGTGCGCAATGATGGACGCGAAGCTCGCGTCGATGTCCGAGTCGGTGGGCTGGCTCCCGAGCGGCGACGGGTCGGGGTTGGGCTCGGGCGGGCCGGAGGACGATCCGGGGTCCGGATCACGGGGTTCGGGCAGGTCCGATGCAGGCACGACCCTAGTATCGGTCCGGCGCGGCTCGTCCGGCCGCCTTCGGCGGCCAGGGGTGTCGGTGGTGCTCTAGAGTGCTGCAGGTCACACAGGAAGGGCTGACGCGGTGTTCTACTGGTTCCTCAAGACGGTCGTGTTGGGTCCTATCCTCAAGGTCTTGTTCCGGCCGTGGGTCGAGGGCGGTGAGCATGTGCCAGCGCATGGGGGTGCCATTCTCGCCAGCAACCACCTCTCCTTCTCGGATTCGATCTTCCTGCCGATCATGCTGTCCCGGCGGATCACCTTCCCGGCCAAGATGGAGTACTTCACCGGGTCTGGGGTCAAAGGCCGCTTGACGGCCTGGTTCTTCAAGGGGGTCGGGCAGATCCCGATCGACCGCTCTGGTGGGCGAGCGAGCGAGGCCGCCATCAGCTCGGGCCTGAAAGTGCTGCGCAAGGGTGAGCTATTCGGCATCTACCCGGAGGGCACTCGATCGCCGGATGGGCGGCTCTACAAGGGCAAGACCGGAATTGCCCGGATGGCCCTCGAAGCTGGCTGCCCGGTCATTCCGGTCGCGATGATCGGCACTGATAAAGCCCAGCCCACCGGTCAGAAGATCCCGACCATCATGCGCATCGGGGTACGGATCGGTGCGCCTTTGGATTTTAGTCGTTACGAAGGCATGGAGAACGACCGTTTCGTCCTGCGGTCGATCACCGACGAGATCATGTATGAACTCATGCTCCTGTCCGGCCAGGAGTACGTCGACGTCTACGCCACCTCGTTGAAGAAGAACGTCATCAAGGATACCGTGCAGACCGCGGTCGCCAAGGCTCAGGAGATCCAGAAGACCGCGGTCGACTTTCAAAAGACGGCTACTGAGGCTGCCAAGGCCGCGACGGAAGCGGCTCGGGCAGTGACCGAATCGGCAAAGGCGAAGAGCCCAGTCCGGGTCGAGGCGGAATCGCCGGAGGTCTCGACCGCGGCACGGCCGCCGGATTCCGGGTCGGACGACCAGGATCGTCGCCGAGCCAGTTGACGGTGACGGGGTAGTTTCGCTCCATGATGGGCACGAGTCGGCGATCGGATGAGAACGACTCCTTGGTTCTCAATGCGCTGTGGGGTGCCCTCCGGGTCTTTCGGGTGCTGGCCCTCGTGTATGCCCTCTGGAGCATCTGGATCCGACACGCGGACATGGCACGACTCGACGTCGCGTTGTGGATCATGGCCGGGCTGGGTGCGTGGACGGCATACATGTATGCCGCGAAGCGAAGAGACCTGGGAGTCCACCTCGTGGAGATGCTCATCGCGTCCGCGGCAGTGCTGTCGACGCGATGGGTCGACACCCCGCTGTCGGCGACCACGGGAGATACGACCATCCCGGGGGTATGGCAGAACGTGCCGGTGATTGGGATTGCGCTGATCCTCGGCTGGCGGGGAGGGCTCGTGGCCTCGCTCGTCATCACGGCCGTGATGATTGCCCAGGTCGGCCAGTTCGACTCGGAGCCCCTGTCCAATGCGGGCCTGGTCATCATGATGGGCACGTGTCTGGGCTACGGAGCCGATGTGGCGCGCAAGGACCATGCGGCCTATCGCCTCGCGTTGGCCCAACAGGCCGAAGTAGCCGAGCGTGATCGGCTGGCCCGTGTGGTCCATGACGGGGTCCTGCAGGCTCTGGCCTTCATCCACCGGCGTGGAATGGAGATCGGGGGCGAAAGCGCGCGCCTGGGATCGCTGGCGGCGGCGCAGGAACACCAATTGCGTGCCCTGGTCATCGGTGCGCCCCTTCCCCAGGCCGCGCCCGGCGGCGTCGGTCCCATCGACCTGCGTCAGGCCCTGGCCGACGCGCTACCCCCGGAGGCGACGTTGTTGGCCAGTCCGGAGCCCGTCGACCTTGATGCCGCTGCGGCGCACGAGGTCATCGCGGCGGTGCAAGCCGCCTTGGACAATGTCAAGAAGCACGCAGGACCGTCGGCGCAGGCCTGGGTCCATCTCGATGACCTTGGCGCAGACGTCGTCGTCACTGTTCGAGACAACGGCCCGGGGGTATCCGCAGACCAGATCGCGGCTGCCGCCGAACGCGGCCGGATCGGAATCGCCTCGTCGGTCAAGGGCCGGATCGAGGACCTCGGTGGCCGCGCCACGTACCGGAAAGCGCCTGGAGGCGGCACGCTGGTCGAGATGTGGATCCCGAAGGGAGGTCGGTGACGTGACGGCCGAGTCACCGGACGTGCCGGCCTTCGACCTCGAAGAGGTCGGGGGTGTGCTGGGCGACGAACGCGAGTGGTCGGATGCCGACGAGGGGCAATGGGGGACGTCACTTCGGGTGGTGGTGGCCGATGACCACCCGATGTGGCGAGACGCCGTGGCCAGGGACCTCGCTGACGCCGGCTTCCAGGTGGTGGGAACTGCAGCCGACGGTCCGTCGGCGGTGTCTCGAACACTTGCCGCTGCCCCAGATGTGCTCATTCTCGACCTCAACTTGCCGGGTTTGCGGGGGCCGGGAGTCTGCACCGAATTGGCGCGCGCCGGGTCGCCAGCTCGGATCCTCGTGCTTTCCGTTAGCGGCGAGCCCGGCGACGTCCTGTCGGCAATCAAGGCCGGAGCGACGGGATACTTGGTCAAATCCGCCCGCAAGCAGGAGTTCCTTGAGGCGGTGCGCCGAACTGCCGAAGGGCGTGCGGTGTTCACGCCGGGGCTGGCCGGATTGGTTCTCGGCGAGTTCCGTCGGATGCGAGATCAGGCTGAGGCCGCAGGGACCCGGCAACGCCCGGCCCCGGAACTGACCGACCGGGAGACGGAGGTGTTGCGTCTGGTGGCAACCGGCCTTTCCTACAAGCAGATCGCAAGCCAACTCTTTATCTCGCACCGCACCGTACAAAACCACGTGCAGAACACGCTCAACAAGCTCCATCTGCACAATCGGATCGAACTCGTCCGATATGCCATCGAACGCGGTCTGGACGACGGCCCGACAAACCGATAACGCCGGTGCCGCTATGGCCCCGGCTGGGATCGGCGGTTATCAGGCCAGCGCGGCGATGACGGCGTCGTAGTCCGGCTCTTGGGCGATCTCCGGGACGATCTGGGTGTGCGCGACGCTGCCATCGGCGTTCAGCACGACGATCGACCGAGCGAACAATCCGCGCAGACCGCCGTCGAGCATCCGTACCCCGTAGTCATCGCCGAAGGTGCTGCGGAAGGCCGACGCCGAGGTGACGTTCTCGATGCCTTCCGCGCCGCAGAAGCGGTTGAGGGCAAAGGGCAGGTCCATCGAGACGTTGACGACGCGGGTGTTGTCCAGGGATGCGGCGAGCGAGTTGAACGTGCGCACGCTGGCCGCGCAGACACCGGTATCGATACTGGGGAAGATGTTGAGCACCACCCGGCTCCCCTCCAGGCTCGCGGAGGTGAGATCGGACAAGTCGGTGCTGGTCAGGGTGAACTCGGGAGCGTGGTCACCGAGGTCGGGCAGGTCGCCGGAGGTGGTGACAGGGGTGCCGCGCAGGGCCGTGGTTGCCATGCCTGTTCCTATCACGGTATGCCGCTCCAACCTAGCCAGGCACCCACGGCCGCTGATCGGCATCCGGACCTCAGCGATCCCACGGACTGGGACGCAACTACGCTGTCCCGGTGAGCACGAACCCCAACGACGCCCTCCATGCGCAGTTGACGGCAGCGGCGCAGCATCGCCACGCCGGGCAACAGCCCACCTGGCCCGAGGAGCAGGCCTTGCGGGCCGCGGTGGCGGAGTTGGCGGCATACCCTCCGCTGGTCTTTGCTGGCGAATGCGACGTCATGCGCGAGCGCATGGCCGCGGCGGCCCGCGGCGAGGCGTTCGTGCTCATGGGCGGCGACTGCGCCGAGACCTTCGCGGGGGCCACGGCCAACAACATCCGTGACCGGATCAAGACGGTCCTGCAGATGGCCGCGGTCCTGACCTACGGAGCATCTGTCCCAGTGGTGAAGGTCGGTCGGATGGCCGGGCAATACGCCAAGCCGCGCAGTGCCGACACCGAGACCCGGGGTGGGCAGACGCTGCCTGCCTACCGCGGCGACATGGTCAACGACTTTGGCTTCGACGCGGCCGCGCGGGTCCCCGACCCGGCCCGGTTGGTCCGGGCCTACCACCACTCGTCGGCGACCCTCAATCTCGTGCGGGCGTTCACGACGGGGGGCTTCGCTGACCTGCGACACGTGCACGACTGGAACAAGGGCTTCGTCGAGAGCGCCGCCAACAGCCGCTACGAGCGCCTGGCCCACGACATCGGCAAGGCGATGAAGTTCATGGCGGCCTGCGGTGCCGACTTCGAGGCGATGCGCACGACCGAGTTCTTCGCGGCCCACGAGGCGCTCCTGCTGGACTATGAGCGCCCGCTGACCCGGATCGACTCACGGACCGGGCTGGCCTACGACACCTCGGCGCACTTCATCTGGCTCGGGGAACGCACCCGCGAGCTCGACGGGGCGCACGTCGACTTCTTGTCCCGGGTCCGCAATCCGGTCGGCGTCAAGCTCTCGGCCAAGGCCGACCCCGACGACGTGCTGCGGCTCATCGAACGCCTGGACCCCGATCGGGAACCCGGTCGCCTGACCCTCATCACCCGGATGGGGGCGGGTCGGGTCGCCGACGCGCTGCCGGGGCTCATCGAGCGGGTCCGCGAGGCGGGTGCCGCAGTCACCTGGATCTGCGATCCCATGCACGGCAACACGTTCGAGTCGACCGGGGGTTACAAGACCCGCAACTTCGACGACATCGTCGAGGAGGTCCGCGGCTTCTTCCAGGTGCATCGCGATCTGGGCACGGCTCCCGGTGGGCTGCACGTCGAGCTCACCGGCAACGACGTCACCGAGTGCATCGGCGGCTCGACCAAGATTCTCGACGCCGACCTGGAAAAGCGTTATGAGACGGTCTGCGACCCCCGGCTCAACCACCGCCAAAGCCTCGAACTGGCCTTCCTCGTCGCCGAGATGCTCTCCGGCGACGTGCCCGCCTGACGACCGCCGATGACCCGCCGATGACCAGATGGAGAGCGGACCTGCTGTCCGACACCCTCACCGCGCCGACGCCCGGGATGCGTCAGGCCATGGCCCAGGCAGAAGTCGGCGACGACGTCTTTGGTGAGGACCCCACCGTCATCGCCTTGCAGGAGCGCGTTGCGGCGTTGCTGGGCCACGAGGCCGGCCTGTTCACCCCGACCGGGTCGATGGCCAACCAACTGGGCCTGCGTCTGCACGTGAGCCCGGGCGAGGAACTCATCTGCGACAACCTGGCCCACGTCGTTCGGGCGGAATTGGGCGCCGCGGCGGTCTTCTCGGGGATCAGCTCGAGGACCTGGACGGCACCTCGCGGGCTGCTCGATCCCGCGGACCCGATCGCGTTGCTGCAGACCGGTGTTGGGCCTTACCAGGTGTGCACCGCCCTGGTCGTCGTCGAGAACACTCACAACTTCGGTGGCGGCACGGTCCAGCCGATCGAGGCGATCCGGGCGGTCCGGGCCGCCAGCCAGCCGCGCGGGGTCGCCATGCACCTCGACGGCGCCCGACTCTGGAACGCCCACATCGCGTCGGGGGTCGCCCTCGATGAGTATGCCTCGCAGTTCGACACCATCTCGGTCTGCTTGTCCAAGGGCCTGGGTGCACCGGTCGGATCGGTGCTCGTCGGCTCAGCCGAGGCCATGGCCGAGGCCCGGATCTGGCGCAAACGCTACGGCGGGGGGATGCGCCAGGTCGGGATTCTTGCGGCTGCCGGGCTGCACGCCTTGGACCACCACGTGGATCGGCTTGCCGACGACCACGCCCGGGCCCGGCGGGCCGCAGAGGCATTCGCTGCGGCCTCGCCTGGCTGCATCGATCCGGCAGCAGTCCAGACTAACATCGTCATGCTCTCGACGGCCGCCACCGGATGGGCGCCCGCCGACCTCGTGGCGGCCGCTTCAGCCCAGGGGGTGCGCGGGTATGCCGCGGGGCCGGATGTCGTGCGCCTGGTCTGGCACTTGGATGTCGACGACGAGGCGACGGCAAACGCGATCGACGTGCTGACCGCCCTTCTGTCGGAGGGCCCCGGCAGGTCGTAAGCCGAGCGGCGTGGCGAGCCCGCTCACACCTCGTGGTGGAGGACCTCGGCAGGGGGAGTGGTGTCCTCGGGCCTTCGGCCGACGAGCTCGACGGTGTACATCGCCGCGAGCACGAGCGACCCACCGACGAGCATCCGCCAACCCAGCGACTCACCGCCGAACGCCACCGCGAATCCGGCCGCGAACACCGGCTCCAACGTCATGACGATCGCCGCCCGGGTCGCGGACATGTGGGCCTGTCCCCAAGTCTGCGCCCACAGTGCAAGCACCCCGGCAGCCGTCGCCATGTAGAGGACCGCCGACCACTGCCCGACCCCCGTCGGCCAGACCATCCCGTCGGGCACAGCGGCGATGACGGCCAGCGCCGCGATGACCAGCATCTGCACGGCCGACATCCCGGTGGCCCGGCTGGGCGTGGACAGCCGCCCCAACCCGACGATGTGCAGCGCATAGAGGGCGGCGGCGCCCAGGGTCAGACCTTCGCCCAGTCCGACGGCAAAACCGTTGAGCGACAACAGGGCCAGCCCCGCGGTGGCGAGGAGGACGGCATACCAGGTGCTGGCCGGCACGCGCTCGCGAAGCAGCAACGCGGTGAAGACGGGGGTGAGCACGACGTAAGTGCCGGTGACGAACCCGGACACCGAGGCGTCGGTGTGGGCCAGCCCGAAGGTCTGCAGGATTTGGGCCAGTCCATAGAGAGAGCCGAGCCCCGCCGAGATGACCCAGTCGCGCCGGGTCAGCGCCCGCAGCGGTCGCCAGAAGATCGCGACCATGAGCGCCGCGGCGATGGTGAACCGCACCGCGAGGAAGTCGGCGGGAGGCACCGTCTGCACGAGGTCGCGGATGAGGAAGAACGTCGACCCCCACACCGCGGTGAGCGCCACGAGCAGGATGGTTGCGACTGTCCGGGCCCGTTGGGCGGACATTTTGACGAGTATGCCGCGTCGCATCATGGAACGCCGACCGGTCAGATGACAGTCAGGCTGATGGTCGTGCCGCGGCGAACCATTGTGCCGGCCGCTGGGTCCTGGAACCGGACTGTCTTGAGCACGCCACCGAAGACTCGCGAGATCTTCACCTGGAAGCCGAGGTCTTCGAGGATCTTTTGGGCCTCGGTCGCCTTCTTCAGGGTGACGTCGGGAACCTTGACGAGAACGGGACCCTTGGACACGACGACGGTCACGGTGTCGCCCTTGAACAGGGTCCCGGTGGCTGGGGTCTGCGAGACGACCGCGCCTTCCGGGACGGTCTCGCTGTTGACCGGTTCGCCGCGAACCACGGTGAGCCCCAGCGCTTCGAGGGCCTTCTGTGCATCGGCGGCGGGCTTGGTGACGACGTTGGGGACCGGGATCGGTTGTCGTCCCTTGCTGATGACGACGCTGACCGGGGTGTCGCGTTTGGCCTGTGTGTCAGGTGCCGGGTCCTGCCGGATGACCAGATCCTTCGCGACGGTCTCGCTGAACTCGTCGCTGACCTTGCCAAGGGTGAGGGTGCGGTCCTTGAGCAGCTTCTCGACCTCCCCGTGGGGGAGGTTGGCCAGAGCGGGGACGGCATACCGCTCCTGGCCCTTGGACACCACGAGGGTAACGGTGGAGCGCTTGCCGATCTGGGCGCCGGGCACGGGTTCGGCCGAGATGACCTGCCCCTTGGGCTCGGTCTCGCTGAACGCCTCGGTCGCAGCTGACCTCAGGTCGACCGCGGCGAGGGCCTTCTCGGCGTCAGCCAGGGACAGGTGAACCAGGGCGGGCACCGTGCGGATCGAGCCTGGTCCCGAGGTGTCATACCACCACCAGGCCCCGGCACCAGCGCCCACCAGCACCAGTGCCAGCAACCAGGGCCAGAACTTGCGTCGTCGGCGGGTGGGGGCGTCTCCGGAGGCCAGGGCGGGCAGCACCTGCGTCGCCGTGCCTGCGCTGGCGTCGGGATCGGCTCCACCCGCCGACGACGCGGAGTCGGGCGGCGACGCCGTGGTCAGCCGTTGGGTGGCATAGGGGTCGGCATCGATCGCCGAAAGCGCGCGCGTAGCGGCAACGCTCGGTAGGCCGTCGTGGGCCAACCCGGCGAGGAAGACCGGCTTTGCGTCCCACTCCTCGTCGGACAGCTGCCGAACGCTATCGCGCAGCAGTGCAAGGAGCGCCCCCGCGTTCTCGGGTCGGCCATCCGGGTCACGGGCAGTGGCGTGTCCGATGACCTGATCGAGCTCCAAGGGGACAGTGCTCATCCGGTCGGAGGCCAGCGGCACGTCCCCGTGGACGTGCTGATACATCACGTGCACCGGGTTGTCGCCGTGGAAGGCACGCTGACCGGTGAGCAGCTCGTAGAGGACCAGGCCCGCGGCATACACGTCGCTGCGGGCGTCGGCGCGTTCGCCCTCGACTTGCTCGGGCGCGAGGTAAGAGACGGTGCCCATGAGGATGCCGGTGGTGCTCGTGCGGGTGCTGGAGGTGACCGCGCGGGCCAGGCCGAAATCGGTGACCTTGATCGAGCCGTCGTCGCGGACCAGGACGTTCTCGGGCTTGACGTCGCGATGGACGAGGTGGGCGCGGTGCGCTTCGTCGAGGGCAGCGAGGATGGCCGTGATGGTCCGCACGGCTTGGCGCACGGTCATCGCTCCGTGGTCGACCAGCTGCTGGCGCAAGGTCTGGCCCTCGACGAGCTCCATGACGAGGTAGAGCTCGTCCTCGTGGACCCCGGTCGAGTCGTGGAAGTCATGCACAGCAACGATGTTCGGGTGCGACAGCCCGGCCGCGAGCTGGGCCTCCCGATGGAACCGTGCGACGAACCCTTCGTCGCGGGCGAGGTCGGGGCGCAGCACTTTGATTGCCACCCGTCGGCCCAGTCGTTCGTCGAGGGCGACGTAGACGGTGGCCATCCCGCCGTCGGCGATCTTCGACAGCAGCCGGTAACGGCCGCCGAGCACTCGCTCGTCGGCGTGCAGGCCGGGCCCAGACGTCACGGGGGGAGTTTACGGGGGGTATGCCGCTCACCCCGGCAGGCGCACTGTGACCGATGTGCCGCGTGGGACGGGTGGGATAGGGAACAACCCGTTCGGTTCTCCGCGTGGGTCCTGGCAGCCCACCCCGTCCGAACCGATGACCCAACACCGGGAGACGACGAGCTCGGAGACGACCTCCGGGGGTATCTCATCGACGACCGCACGTTCCAGCAATTGACCCCAAGGGGCGTGCTCGTCGCGGTGGACTTCCCGCGTGGCCAGAAGATCGCCGGTGCGGGGATCGATGAGCAGCTCCTGGGTGAACGGAGCCGTCGCCCCGAGGGTCTCGTGATAGGCGATGACAACCCCAGTGCGGCCACCCGCGACCGCCTGCGGACGCCCGACATCGATGCCGGGCACGGTCTGCAGCACGGCATAGAGCGCTGCCCGGAGGTCGGCCGGGACCAGGCCCGACCTCAGCACATCGGCGATATAGACGACGACCTCGCCGTCCGGGGATTGCCCGTGACCGGCAGTGTCGGTGCGAAGCCGCTCGGTCAGCGAGGGCACGTCCCGGGGGAGAGAGGCCAGGAACGCCGCGTTGGGGGCCTGCCAGGTCCCGGGCAGTTGGTTGGGGGCCAGATTCATGCCCCAC
>JBGAQN010000041.1:0-37726 GCA_044220725.1 Dermatophilaceae bacterium | reverse complement strand
GCACCCTCACCCTCGGACTGCTGTCCCCCGTTGCGTATGCCGCCGACCCGCCTCCCATGCTTACCCTCACCTACCTCGGCCCTGGGGGTGTCGCCTCGCTGAGCGACACCGATATCGCCGTCGGGGCCCGCCGCGAGACCAGCGGAGCCCTGACGCCGCTGGTCAGCGTCCAGGGCGCGCCGTTCGCCACCCTTCCCCTCCCAACAGGGGCGACCGGCGGCTTCACCACCGACGTATCCGACGCGGGAGTCATCGTCGGCAACGCATCCTTCTCGTCCGGGTTGCGGGCCGTGCGGTGGACGCCTTCGGGCACCTCGTATGCCGTTGACGTCCTGCCCCTGCCTAGCGGCGAGATGGCCACCTATGCCGCCGGGATCAACGAGTCCGGCCAGATCGTCGGCGCCCGAGCCGGATTGTTGGGCACTCCCTTCGGGTTCGGCTGGCTCTACAGCGACGCGGGCGGGACGGTGAGTCTCAACACGGCATACGGCTGGGACACCACCCCGGTCGACATCACCGATGACGGGGTCATCCTCGGCTCGGCGGAGACCCTCACGCTCAGCACGGGCACGCGGACGAGCATCCAGGGACCTCCGCCGGGCTATGGGCTGTTCTCCCCGCGCGGGATCAACGAGGTGGGGCACCTGGTCGGTGAGGCCGTGCTCAGCTCGCAATCCCTGGCGCAGCAGTCGGCGTTCCGCTACGCGCCCGTCCCGGGCTTGCCGAGTGACGGCTTCCAGTTCATCGCCGGCCTGGTCCGCAACGCGCTCGGCGTCGACATCAACGACCTCGGCGACGTCACGGTGGCGACCGCGGGGACCGACGGCCTCTTCGCGGGCACGGTCGATCTTGTCGGCGTGGGGCGGTTCAGCCCCACCGACCTGCTCGACCCCGCGGCGACGACCGCGGGGTGGCGACTGTTCGGCGCCCAGGCCCGGATCAACAACTCACGGGTGATGACTTCGTCGGCAACCAACTCACTCACCGGTCAGTCGGGCGCGGTGCTCTTGCGTCCAGCAGGGCCCCTGCCGGCCCCGAACCCGCCAACGATCTTCACCGCCACCCCGGTCTCAGCCGTCCCGTTGCGGCCGTGGAACTCCATCGATCTCGCCTGGTCTGGCCGTGACCCGCTGACCAAGAGCGTCGAGGTGCAGCGCCGCAGCGCCGGGACACCCGACTGGGCCACGTTGAGCGGCGCGACGGGAAGCCCATACTCGGACACCGCCATCACGACGGGCGCCACCTACGACTACCGCATCCGGGCCATCGGCCTGGCCGGTCCCGGGCCATGGTCGGCCACCGAGACGGTCACCGCACCGACGACGGTGGTGGACACCACGGCGCCGACGCTGAGCTTCTCTGGTCCCGCCGAAGGGGCCGTGGTCTCCGGCAAGGTCACCCTCAGCGCCACCGCGAAGGACCCGACCGGGATCCTCAACCTGCGGATCAGGGTGACCGACCCGCAGTATCCCAACGGTCGGGTCCTCGTCTCCTCTGCCGCGACCTCCGTCTCGGCCGTCTGGGATACCACCAGACTCATCGGACCGCAGACGATCACCGTCGAGGCGATCGACTCGTGGCACAACCAGTCGGCCATCGTTCGGCAGGTCTTCGTCGGGTCGACCTCGACGGTGATGCACGTCGACGCCCTGACGCTCTCGAGCCGGGTGCGTCGCGGCACGGTCACCGTGACCGGATTGGCAACGGTGACCCTCGCGGACCGCGTGGCCGTTCCCGGCGCCACCGTCGTCGGGACCCTGCACTTGCCCGATGGCACGACCGTCTCGCAACCGTTTGTGACCAACACCCGCGGTCAGGTGACCTTCAGCTGGTCCGGCACCCAGAAGGGTCAGTTCTCATTGACCATCGAGGGGGTCACCTACCCGAAACTGACCTTCGACCCCGCGGCGAGCGTGCTCTCCCGGACCATCACCGTGACCTGACAGCTCCCCTGCAGAGTAACCGGTTCAGTGTTGGCGTTTCGACGCGAAAACCCCGAAAATTTGTCGAATCGCCAACACTGAACCGGTTACTCGCCGGAGGGGGAGGTCGGGAAGGTGGAGAACGACGGGCAGGCAAACGACGTCGTCGCCCTGCGCCGGGATGCGGGCGTGGCCGAGACGGCTCGGGCCAACCGGACCTGGTGGGACAGCGAGGCGGGCGACTACTACGCCGAGCACGGGGCCTTCCTCGGTGACGACGACTTGGTCTGGGGTCCCGAGGGCTGGAGCGAGGAGTTGCTCGGCCTCCTCGGCGAGGTGGCTGGCCGCGACGTGTTGGAGATCGGCGGTGGCGCCGCCCAGGGTGCTCGTTGGGTCCGGCAGGCCGGTGGCCGGGTCGTCTCGACCGACCTGTCCATGGGAATGCTGCGCCGCGGCCGTGCCATCGACCTCGCCCACGACTGGCCCCCGTTGCCCCTCGCGCAGTGTGACGGCCTGGCCCTTCCGTTCGGTGACGCGAGTTTCGACGTCGTGTTCACGGCATACGGAGTGCTCCCGTTCGTCGCCGACTCGGGTCAGGTGCTCCAGGAGGTATGCCGTGTGCTTCGGCCCGGCGGCCGCGTGGTGTTCTCGTGCACTCACCCGTTCCGGTGGGCGTTCCCGGACGAGCCGGGGCCGGACGGGCTCACCGTGCGGTTCTCCTACTTCGACCGGACGCCCTACGTCGAGCAGGACGGCTCGGGAGCGGCGACGTATGCCGAGCACCACCGCACCATCGGCGACCGGGTGCGCGATGTCGTCGCTGCGGGTCTGCGGGTGGTGGATCTCGTCGAGCCGCAGTGGCCCGACGGGCACGAGCAGGAGTGGGGCGGATGGTCACCGCTGCGCGGTCGGCTCATCCCCGGCACCCTGCTCGTCGTCGCCGACAAGCCCGCCTGACCGACCGCCGACGGGTCGATCCCCCTCTAGGTGGAGCGAAACCCACGGCAGAGGTGGGTTTGGCTCCACCTAGCGTCCGGCGTTGCGTTGCCGCCCCGACAGACGTCCGTCGGTGACTAGTCCGGATGGCGGTGTTCGACCCGGTTGATCCACGCGGCGGCCGTCCGATCCGGCACGTCGACGTCAGAGCGATCGGCACGGCCTCGGAGTAGGTCGGTTGAGGCGTGAAGGCGACCGCGAACTCACTCCGAGAGTTCGCAGTGCTCACCCATGGCGGTCGGTGTCGCTCGCCGGATCCGCCGGGGTCGATAGCCGTCTCGCCTCAGCCGGTGCTTGGTGTCGACGATCCGCGTGGGCGTGTCACGGTCAGCGGAGCGGTAGGCACGGTGACGTTGGGTGGACGACGTGGAACTCGATGCGCCGCACCACCGTCTCCTCGGAGATGGGGCCCGCATGGGCAGCCCGCTGCCGCAGCGTCTCCCGATCGGGCTCCCCGGCAAGACGGACGTCCGTCGCGTCGATCGCGGCAAACGGCAGTTCCTCGATCGCGTCGATCTCGATGAGACCGTCGCCGACTCGGTACTGCCCGCCAACTCGCGCCTGGTTGCGGGACCACAAGCGGACCGTCACCGTGATGTCGCCCGCGAGGACGCGCTCACGCAGCTCAGCACTGAACTGGATGGCCATGGGCTGGTCGCCTCCCTACGCCTTGCCGTCGTCCCGCGATCCGAGATCAGTGGGCGGCGTCGTGCCAGGTGCGGCCGACCCCGACCGACACGTCCAACGGGAGGTCGAGCGCGACAGCGGCACCCATCTCGCGACGCACCACCTCCTCGACCAGCGCCTGCTCCCCCGGCGCGATCTCCAGGACGAGCTCGTCGTGCACCTGCAGGAGCATCCGCGAGCTCAGCCCCTCGCGCAGCAGCGCCTCGTCGACCCGCAACATGGCCACTTTCATGATGTCGGCGGCCGACCCCTGGATCGGTGCGTTGAGGGCCATCCGCTCGGCCATCTCGCGCCGCTGCCGGTTGTCCGAGGCGAGGTCGGGCAGATAGCGCCGCCGGCCCAACATCGTCGCGGTGTAACCAGTCCCGCGAGCGTCGGCGACCAGCCGGTGCAGGTAGTCACGCACCTCCCCGAACCGGACGAAGTACTCGTCCATGAGGGTGCGAGCCTCGCCCGTCGAGATGCCCAACTGCCGGGACAGCCCGAACGCCGACAGCCCGTAGGCCAGGCCGTAGGACATCGCCTTGATTTTCGACCGCATCTCCAGCGTGACCGCCGTCGGCTCCACCCCGAAGACCCGCGACGCAACAAACGAATGCAGGTCCTCCCCCGACCGGAACGCCTCGATCAACCCGTCGTCACCAGACAGGTGAGCCATGACCCGCATCTCGATCTGGCTGTAGTCCGCGGACATGAGCGACTCAAAGCCGCTCCCGACGACGAACATCTCCCGGATCCGCCGACCCTCCTCGGTGCGGATCGGGACGTTCTGCAGGTTGGGGTCGGTCGAACTCAACCGTCCGGTGGCCGCCACCGTCTGCAGATAGGTCGTGTGGATGCGCCCGTCGTCGTCGACGCTCTTGATCAGCCCCTCGACGGTGACCCGCAACTTGGCCGCGTCGCGGTGGCGCAGCAGCGCTTCGAGGAACGGATGCTCGGCCTTGGCATAGAGCTCGGTCAGCGCGTCGGCGTCGGTCGTGTAGCCCGTCTTGGTCCGCTTGGTCTTGGGCAGCCCGAGTTGGTCGAAGAGCACCTCCTGCAACTGCTTGGGACTGCCGAGATTGACGTCGCGTCGCCCGATGGCATCCCAGGCGTCCTCCTGCGCCTCCCGCACCTTGCCGGCGAAGTCGCTCTCCAGGTCGCGCAGCGCATCGAGGTCGACGGCGATCCCGGCCCGCTCCATCCGGGCCAGCACCCCCACCAGCGGCAGCTCCACGTCAGCCAGCAGCGCCGTCCCCCCGGTGCGCTCCAACTCACCGTCGAGGGCGTCGGCCAGGTCGACGACCGCCCGCGCGGTGACCATCGCGTCGGTCGCCTCGCCGTCCCCGTCGCCGAAGTCGAGGATGCCCTGACCGGTGTCGGTGGTGTCGTCGCGCAGCTCCCGGCGCAGCAGCCGGACCGCGAGGTCGGCCAGGTCGTAGTCGCGTTGGTCGGGTTTGACGAGGTATGCCGCGAGCGCCGTATCGCTGGTCACCCCCGCGAGCGTCAACCCCCGCGCCGCGAGGGCCTGACTCGGGCCCTTGCCGTCGTGGATCGCCTTGGGCCGCGCCAGGTCGGCCAACCACCCAGCCAGAGCCCCCTCGCCGACGTCGTCCAGCCCCGCAAGGTCGACGTATGCCGCCGCCCCACCTCCCGTGGCTACCGCCAGCCCACGCGCGTCGCCAGTCCCCCGCCCCCAGCGTCCGAGCACGTGCACGCCCGTCCGCACCCCAGGCGAGGTATGCCGCTCCAGCCACCCCGCCACCTGGCCGGATGCCAAGACCTGCCCATCGATGTCGAACCCCGACTCGGCCTCCGGCTCGGGAGCCTCGAAGGTGGCGAAGAACCGTTCGCGCAGCACCCGGAACTCCAGCGCGTCGAACACCTCATGCACCCGCTCGCGATCCCAGGACCGCCGCACGAGATCACCCAACTCCACCCCGACCGGCAGGTCCCGAACCAGCTGGTTGAGCCGGCGGTTGCGCAACACCGACTCCAGGTGTTCGCGCAGCGCCTGCCCCGCCTTGCCCCCGATCTGGTCGATGTTCGCCACGACACCGTCCAGACCGGCATACAGGCCGATCCACTTGGCCGCCGTCTTGGGGCCGACCCCGGGAACCCCCGGGAGGTTGTCCGAGGACTCGCCGACGAGCGCCGCCAGGTCGCTGTAGCGCGAGGGCGGCACGCCGTACTTCGCCTCCACGGCCTCCGGCGTCATCCGCCACACCTCGGACACGCCACGGACCGGATAGAGCAGGGTGACCTGGTCAGTGACGAGCTGGAAGCAGTCGCGGTCGCCCGAGCAGATGAGCACCTCCATCCCCTCGGCGGTCGCCATCGTCGTCAGGGTGGCGATGACGTCGTCGGCCTCGAAGCCGTCGACCTGGACGAAGGGGATCCGCAGCGCCCCGAGGATCTCTTGGGTGAGCGAGATCTGCCCCTCGAATTCGCTCGGCGTCGCCGACCGGCCGGCCTTGTAGTCGGCATACGCCTCGGTTCGGAAGGTCTGCCGCGACACGTCGAAAGCGACCGCGATGTGCGTCGGCGCTTCGTCGCGCAGCATGTTGATGAGCATCGAGGTGAAGCCGTAGACCGCGTTGGTGTGCTGCCCGGTGTGCGTCGAGAAGTTCTCGGCGGGCAGCGCGTAGAACGCTCGATAGGCCAGCGAATGACCGTCGAGCAGGAGCAGGCGAGGCGCGTCCGACACGTGTGGCAGCCTAAGGCCCATGACCGACACCCGTCCCCCGACGCCGCAACCCACCCTTCCCGACTCACCGTGGTTGAGCGTCGAGGGTGTCAATGCCATCGCCAAGGGCACCTTGCACGAGCGGATGGGGATCGTCTTCACCGAGATCTCCCGCGAGCATGCAGTCGCCCGTATGCCGGTGGACGGCAACACCCAGCCTTACGGCATCCTGCACGGCGGGGCCTCGGTCGTCCTCGCCGAAGGGGTCGGTTCGTTCCTGGCCGTGGTGCTCGCCGGCGAGGGTCGCGCCGCCGTCGGGGTCGACATCAACGCCACACACCACCGGCCGGTGAGTTCGGGGTGGGTCACGGGGGTGGCCCGGCCGATCTCGGTCGGCCGCACGACGGCTTCGATCGAGATCGTCATCACCGACGACGAGGGCCAGCGCACCTGCACGTGCCGGTTCACCGCACAATTGCGTGACGCCCCGCCGCAACAGCGCTGACACGTCCGGCTCCGGTCCGTCCACTGACCACGATCTAGATGACCGTGACCAGCGCACAGTTCTTGGCGCTCGCCTTCGCACGTCCGGCCCGCCTTGCCGCCGACGACGCTGAGTGAGCGCCGCTGTGGCCTGGCCGGCCTGGCGCCCCCGGCTTTGCTTCTTAGCCGACGACGCGACGTAATAGGGCGACGAACGTCTCTCGATCACGACCGGACAGGGGCGCCGTCGCCGTTTCTTGAACCCGCTCGACGACCGGAGACAGGTTATCGAGCATAGCCAGGCCCGCCGGAGTCGGCGAGACCAACCGGGTGCGGCGGTCATCGGGGTCGGGTTGACGTTGGACCATGCCCAGGGACTCCAGGTCGTCGACGAGGGCAACGACAGCGCTGGGGTCCAGCCCGAGAACCGCGCCGATCTGCCGTTGCGGGACCCCGCCTCCTTCGGCCGCGATCTTCACCGTCGCGTAATGCCGAGCCCGCAGGCCGAAGGGCTCCAATGCCGCGTTTGCGGTGCGTAGCGCGTTGCCCGAGGCCCGGGCGAGGAGCACGACGACGTCCTCGGTGATGCTCTCCGCTCGCCGGGTTGCCATGCCACCATTCTGGCATGTACGTCACAAACTACAATGGTTGACGTCTGCAATGATTGTCACTTATACATACCTTGTGGGCCGGCGCCGACGCCTGGTCGACTCTGCCCCTGCACGCAGCACGACGCCACAGACATGTACCACCGAGGCCACAGAGGAGCAGTCATGGACCTGACCGGCAAGGTCGCGATCGTCACGGGGAGCGGGCGGGGGCTCGGCCTTGCCTACGCCAAGGCTCTGGCCGCCGCGGGGGCGGCAGTCGTCGTCAACGACATCGACGCTGCCGTGGCGGACGCCGCAGCGGCCGAGATCACGGCGGCTGGCGGAAAGGCCGTGGCGGTCGCTGCGGCGGTCGGTTCCTCGGAAGCAGCCCAAGCCCTCGTCGACGCCGCGGTGGCGTCCTTCGGGCGCCTCGACGTCCTGGTCGCCAACGCTGGCGTGCTGCGGGACAAGGTCGTCTGGAAGATGACGGACGAGGACTTCGACCTGGTCACTCAGGTCCACCTCAAGGGCACGTTCACCTGCGCCCGCGCCGCGATCGTGCGGATGAAGGAACAGGGTGAGGGCGGCCGGCTCGTCCTCATCGGCTCCCCGGCGGGTCAATACGGCAACTTCGGCCAGACCAACTACGCGGCCGCCAAAGCCGGCATCGTCACCTTCGCCAAGGTCTGGGCAATGGAGTTGTCCCGCGACAAGATCACGGCCAACGCCGTCGTCCCCGTCGCCGCCACGGCGATGACCGCGACGGTGCCGTTCCTCAAGCCCTATGTTGACGCACTCGAAGCCGGCGAGCCGATGCCCGAGTTCGCCCGCCGCGAGCTCGCGTTCGGCACGCCCGAGGATGTCGCCGGCTTGGTGGTCTTCCTCGCCTCGGACGACTCTGCGGGCGTCAACGGCCAAGCCATCGGCATCGGCGGCGACCGCCTGTCGCTCTACTCCCACCCCGACCAGATCGTCAAGGAGTATGCCGCCGGCGGCTGGAGCGCCGACGCCATCGCGGCTGCCTGGCCGGAGAAGTTCGCCCCCAGCCAGCAGTCGGTCGGCGAGAAACTGCCTACTCCCCCGACGGCCTGACGGCCGTTCACCCAGACCCAGCCACTCGGCATACCAAGGAGTCATCATGACGATCAATGTGGCCGACCTGGTCGCCGTCGACGTGCACGTCCACGTCGAGGTCGACGATCACGGGCACACGGCGCTGCCGCAGTCGTTCCTCGACTGGTCGGCGAAGTACTTCAAGACCGGCGGCCCGCGCACGCCGACGATCGACGAGATCGCCGCGCGCTACCGCGAGCGCAAGATCGCCGCCGTCATCTTCACCGTCGATGTCGAGAAGTCGATGGGCCAGCCACGCATCCCCAACGAGGCGGTCGCCGAGGGTGCCGCTCGCAACGCCGACATCCTCATCCCCTTCGCGAGCATCGACCCGGCCCGCGGCGCGGACGGGGTCAAGGAGTTGGAGCGGCTCATCGCCGACCACGGCGTCAAAGGCGTCAAGTTCCACCCGAGCCTGCAGAACTTCGCGCCCAACGACGGGACGGCATACGGGCTGTTCGAGGTCCTCGCCCACCACAAATTGCCGGCCATGTTCCACACCGGGCAGACGGGCATCGGCGCCGGTATGCCGGGTGGCGGCGGCGTGAAGTTGCGCTACAGCGACCCAATGCTCCTGGATGACGTAGCCGCGGACTTCCCCGATCTGCCCGTCATCCTCGCGCACCCGTCGGTGCCGTGGCAGGACCAAGCCATTTCGATGGCCACCCACAAGGGCAACGTCTACATCGACCTGTCCGGATGGTCGCCGAAGTACTTCCCGCCCGCGTTGGTCAAGGCAGCCAAGGGGGCGCTGCGGAGCAAGGTGCTGTTCGCCTCGGACTTCCCGGTCATCGACACCGACCGCTGGCTGGCCGACTTCGACACACTGGAGATCAAGCCCGAGGTGCGACCACTGATCCTCAAGGACAACGCCGTCCGGTTGCTCGGGCTGGCCTGACAACGACCATAAGGAGACTGCGATGACCACCTCCGTGCACTTCGACGATCTGGCCTCACTCGTCGGTCAACCTCTCGGCTCCACCGAGTGGCTGACGATCAGCCAGGACCGGATCAATACCTTCGCCGACGCGACAGGTGACCCGCAGTGGATCCACGTCGATCCCGAGCGTGCCAAGGACGGCCCGTTCGGCACGACGATCGCCCACGGCTACCTCACCCTCTCGCTCATCGTCCCCCTGTTCGTCGACCTGCTCGACGTCGACGGAGTGACCACCAAGCTCAACTACGGCCTGAACAAGGTCCGGTTCCCGTCTCCGGTGCGGGTCGACTCACGGATTCGGCTCTCGGCCGTCATCACCGACGTCAAGGAGGTCGGCGGCGGGGGCAAGGAGATCGACCCCAGCGCTGGCCGGGGCCAGCCGCCACCACGGCCCGTCTGTTAGCCCCGCGACCGAGCAGGAGTCTCGATGAGTCACTACCGCAGCGACCGCGCCCACGCCCAGTTCCTGCTCTTCGACGTCTTCGGCGTCGACGCCGCATACGGCCAGGCGCCCTACGAGGACTTCGACCCGGACACCGCGGTAGAGATCCTCGAACAGGTCCAGACCTTCGCCCAGGACAAACTGGCCGATTCCTTCCCGGCCGCCGATGTGCACCCGATCCGACTGGACCCGGTGCGACACACGGTCACCCTCCCGCGCGACCTGCGGGCCTCTTTGGCGGCGCATGTGGCCTCGGACTGGCTGCGCCTGGATGTTCCCGCGGACGTGTCGGGCCTGCATGTCCCGGCGTCGTTGCGCTGGGCCGCAACCGAGTTCATCCTCGGGGCCAACCCGGCCGTGGCGATGTGTAGCCAGCTCATCCCAACCGTCGTGGCGATGCTGCACCGCAACGGGACCCCCGATCAGGTCCGTCTCGCCGAACTCATTCTCGAGCGCAACTGGACGGTGACGATGGTGCTCACCGAACCCGACGCGGGTTCGGACGTCGGGCTTGGCCGAACCCGAGCGGTGCCGGCCGACGACGGCACGTGGCACCTGTCGGGCACGAAGCGGTTCATCACCTGGGCGGCACACGATGCTGCGGACAACGTCATCCACTGTGTCTTGGCCCGACCCCAAGGAGTCGAGGGCGCTGGCGGGCCCGGCACCAAAGGGCTGTCGCTGTTCATTGTGCCTTCGCAGTTGTTCGACCCACAGACCGGTGAGTTGCTCGGCCCCAACGGGGTCGTCGCAGCCAACATCGAACACAAGATGGGCATCCTCGGCACACCGACGTGCGAGCTCGTCCTCGGCAACCGGGAGCCGGCGGTCGGCACCCTGCTCGGTGACACCCATGACGGCATCCGGCAGATGTTCGAGATCATCACGTACGTCCGGATGATGGTGGGGCTGAAGACTGTCGCAGCCCTGTCCTCGGGTCATCTCAACGCCCGCGACTATGCGATGAGCCGCAAGCAGGGCCGCGAGTTGGTCTCACTCACCGGCGGTCGTGGCGGCCGCCCGTTGGTCGAGATTGTCGACCACCCCGACATCAGGCGTTCGCTGCTGACCCAGAAGGCGTATGCCGAAGGCGGCCGCGCGCTGGTGCTTTACACGGCCACGATGATCGACCGCTTCGAGGCGGCCGCCGCGATGGGGACCACCGACCCCGTCGCCGTCGAACGGCACCGGATGCTGCTGCCTATCGTCAAGACCTGGTGCGCCGAAAGCGGCTGGCGGGTGCTTGGACAGGAGTCCCTGCAAGTCTTCGGCGGCTCCGGTTATTTGCGCGACTATCCGCTCGAGCAGTACGTCCGGGACACGAAGATCGACGCGATCTACGAAGGCACCACCGGCATCCAGTCCCTCGACCTGTTCGAACGACGCCTCGTGCGCGATCGGGGCGAGACCGCAGGGCTGTTGCTCGGGGAGATCGCTGCCACCGCAAATGCCCTGCACGGCGGGCCATTGGCGGCCGAGGCCGAACTGCTCGAGGACGCCCTGGCCGCGTTCCGCGGCCTCCTGGACGGGGCATTCGAGCGTGCCGACCAGGCTCCTCGGGTTGCTGCCCTTGGGCTGACCCGGCTGCTGATGAGCATGGGCGACCTCATCGTCGGCTGGCTGCTGCTGCGCGCCGCAAGCGCGGCCGCTGACCGGCTTGCCGACCCGGGTCTGCTCAAGACCCCCGAAGCGGATCTGGCTGGCTCGGTGGCCGCCGGTCGCTGGTTCGCCCGTCAGGTCTTGCCGCACCTGCACGCCGAGTTGGTGGCGGCGAAGCTGCTGGACGACGAGCCCTTGGCGCTGCCCGATACATCCCTGTGAACGCTCGAGGTGCGCCAGCGGCCACGCGCCCGCTGGCGGGGGGCTCACGGTGCACGGCGCGTGATCGGTCAGTCGCGCGGCGCCCAACGACGGAGCAGCGCGCCCACACCAGGCAACCGCTTCGCGCCCGACAGCCGAGACGGCATACCGTGAAACAGCGAGCCAGTCCGCAGGCGGGCCGTGGTCAGCTCGTGCAGCAGCGGGACCGTGCTGCCCACGTCGAAGGGCACTCGCCAGCGGCCACCCGGATTGGCGGCGAACATGAATGCCTCGTGGGGATGCCCGAGCGGGGTCGCCGGGTTAGCGGGCGAAGCCGGGTTGTGCAGATCGTGGACCAGGATCGCGCCGGCAAGAGCTTCGGTAGTCGGCGCGTCGAAGGTCTCGATCCCCACATAGGCGGTCAGCCGCTGACGTTCGGCCATGAGCGGGTTGGAGTGGACCGAGCCGGTCCGGGTGGGAGGCGCGATGTGGACCGACGTCAGCATGCCGTCAGCCCGCGTCCCGGTCATTTGCCAACGCTGCAGCCGCTTCGCCAGCGCGTAGTTCGGCCCTTGAGCAACAATGAACGCGTTGACCACACCGAAGCGCTCGGTCGCCGTCTCGATGACCCCGCCCGCACCGTAGTTCGGACTGAACCAACGGCCAGCGCTCGCCGCGTGGACGAGCTTCCCAGCAAACAGCAACGGCGTCTGCCGGCCGTGACGCTGTTGGGCCATGTCGACCGCATTGACGGGAACGAGGAAGACGTCCGACGGAGTCGCCAGATAGGTGACCGACAGATCCTCCCGGCGTTTGCGCAGCGTCTCGAGCAACGCGTCGAAAGCCATCGACAACCGCACGAACTGCACCCCGTCGGCGTAGCCGTAATTGCCGATCGTCATCGGCCCGGCCAGACCGTCCAGCCAGCTGGCGACGGAGCCGACGTCGGTGAGCAGATTGGCCCCCGCACGGATGGGGACTTCGGCTTCGATCGGGTCGGTCGTGGCCCGGACCGGCACATACATCGTGCCGGCCGACTCCCGAACCGTGGCCAGCAACCGCCGCCACATCTCCGGCCGGGGCAGATCGATGGCGGCCACCCGGGCGCCCCACTGCACGAGTTGGGCAAACGGACCCATCTGGGCACCAGCCCCGACAAGCGCGAAGGTTCGTTCGCGCAGGTCCAGCCAGTCCGGATTGCGGACGACGGCACCAACTGCGTCGGCGAAGCTGGGCTCGACAATCCCTCGGCGCACCCAGTCATCCAGTTGCCGCAGGAGGGCCAGACCCCGCAGACTCTCGCCGCGGTAGGGCACGACGAGCTCACGAACCCGCTCATCGTGACCGCTCACAGCGACGGTTCGCAGGCCGGGATCCCCACGGTCGGCCGGGGGCGCGAGTGGCCGGTCCACCCCGTCGGCGCCGACGACGACACTCAGTGCCCGAGCCGCTGTCAGCCCTTGGCGGGCCACCTGAAGGGCAGCGTGAGGAGACTGGGCCTCGGCGATGACGATCCGGGTGAAGTACTCCGGATAGGTGTGGCGCCAGTCCTTGGCCGCACGGATGTCCGCGGCCAAGACGTCATCGACTCCGGCCACGGAGGCTGCGAGGATCGCCAGAGCCCACGCAGTGCTGCTCCGGGACCCGTCCGGCCCCACGGGGAGATTGACTCCGAAGTCCAGCGACATTCCAGACCACCTTGTCGTCGGGGTTCCCTCCATGAGACCCCGGGCCGTACCGTGACGGGGGCCACCTTTTCGTCTGGAGGAACGGGGTTGTGAGCGGATGACCTATCTGGAGTCCGTCGACAACTCGCTGCGGCTGCTCATGCTGGTGGCCAGCAAAGCCCGAGTGGGTGTCAGCGAGGTCGCCGCAGAGTTGGGGGTAGCGCCGTCCACGGCATACCGACTGCTGTCCACCTTGCGCTATCGAGGTTTCGTCGTGCAAAGCCATGACCGCACCTACCGGGCCGGACCGGCCCTGGAAGAGATGGTCAGCAATCGCATCACCCGGGCTAATCTCGCCGATCTGGCCGCTCCGGCTCTGGCTCAGTTGCGCGACAGCACCGAGGAAACCACTCATCTCATGGTGCTCGTGGGCCGGCAGGTGCGGTTCATCGCGAGCGTCGAATCCTTCCAGTCGTTGCGCATCGGCAGCCGGGTCGGTGCCATGTTGCCTGCGCACCGGACTTCGGGAGGCAAGTGCATCCTCGCCGCGCTACCCACCGAGACTCTCGACCAGCTCTACCCTGCCGGGCCCACCGGCGCCGGAGAGATACCGGCCACCGCGACCGCCAGCCTGCGGCGGGAGCTGACCCGGATCCGCAAGCAAGGGTATGCCGTCAACAACGGCGAGACCGAGCGCGGGGTCACGGCGCTGGGGCTCGTCGTTGCGGACTCCGACGGACCGCTGGCCGCACTCTCGGTGTCGCTTCCGACGATTCGTTTCAGCCAAGACGCCGTGCCCACGATCGTCGCGGGTTTGCGCACTGCTGCCGACCAAATCATCTCGCTGCTGCGAACCTGAGCCCCTGAATGCCTCGGGGCGCCCACCGTCTGGCGAGCGCCCCGAGGATCTCATCAGTGACTTGCTGCCGAGACTTGCTCGTTCATCGAGGTCGAGTCCGAGGACATCGCCTTGTGCAACATGAAGACGAGCAGGGCGCCGATGGCAAGAATGACGCCGTAGATCTGGTAGAGCGTCTGCGAGCCCATGCCACCGTCGATCAGGTAGCCGGACACGATAGGCGCCAGGATCGAGACGACGCGACCGAAGCCGACCATCCAGCCCACCCCGGTCCCACGGGCGGCGGTCGGGTAGACGCTCGGGCTGATGGCGTAGAAGGCCGCGACGCCGCCATTGGCAGCGATCCCGACGCCCACGGCCGCAAGCAGTGCCGCCGAGGTCGAACGGAACACGTTGGCGTAGATGACATAGGCGGCCAGGCCCCACAGAAGGGTGTAAGCGGTCAGCAGGCGCGGGTGGACCCGGCGCGCCAGGAAGGCAAACAGCAGCGCGCCGACGACACCGCCGACGGCCACCAACACGCCAGCGTTGTTGCCGATGGCCTGGGCGTCCTTGAGTGCCATTCCGCCGTTGGCCGGGTTGGTGAGGTAGGTGACGACCAGGCGCGGGGTCCAGGTGTTGGCGAAGTAGAAGGCAGCCATGAGGCAGGCATACCCGAACCAGAGGAGCATGGTGCGACCGAGCATCTTGCCGCCGAAGATCATCTGAACGACGTTCTGCGGCTTGCCAGTAGCGGCGTGAGCGGCCGGCAGCGCCGGGATCGACTCAGGCAGCCACAGGTAGGCCGCGACCAAGAGGATCGCCGTGAGAATGAAACCGAACCAGAACGGCGCCGACCAACCCCAGGCGTTGAGCAGGAAGGTGGTGATGAAGCCACCGGTGGCAGCACCGGCCGGCAGGCCGATCCCGTAGATGCCCATGGCCGTGCCACGCTTGGCGTCGGAGGAGTACTCGGAGACCAGGATGTTGAGGCTGGGGATGAGCGCTCCGATCCACAGACCGGCGAAGAAGCGAGCGCCGAGCAGGAAGGGGAAGCTCGAAGTCGGAGCCAGGGCTGAGGCAGCCATGCCGACACAGATGAGCGCGAGGCACATGAGAATGTGCTTGCGCCGACCGAGTTTGTCGGCCAGCGGCGAGATGACGATAGCCCCCAGGCCCATACCGAATGTCCCGGCGCTGAGGAAGTAGCCGATGTCGGCTGCGTTGGGCAGGGCGAACGCCTTGGCTACGGCGGTCGAGGTGAACGCCGCAACGAGCACCTCGAATCCGTCGACGAAGGCGAGGGCGATACAGATGCCGATGATGCGTTTCTGGAACGCCCGCATCGGCTGCGTGGCGATTGCTTCACGTAGGTTCATCAGAGACCTTCCACGGAACGGGTGCAACGGAGGGGTCGTGCTGAGCAGGGCGAAGGGTCACGCGCGGTTGGCGAGTTCCTTCTTGAGGATCTTCCCCGTCGCACTCTTGGGCATCTCTTGGATGACCTCGACGATGCGCGGGTATTTGTACGCTGCCAGGCGCTCCTTGACGTAGTCGATGAACTCCTGCGGCGTCCCTTCCTCACCAGGTTTCAGGGTGAGGAAGGCCTTGATCTCCTCGCCCAGGCGCTCGTCGGGGACGCCGACGACGGCTGCCTCCGAGACCTTGGGGTTGGTGTACAGCACCTCTTCGACCTCGCGGGGGTAAACGTTGTATCCCCCACGAATGATGAGTTCCTTCTTCCGGTCGGCGAAGAACAGGAACCCGTCTTCGTCCATCCAGGCCAGGTCGCCGGTGTGCAGCCAGCCATTGGTGAAGGCCGCCGCAGTGGCTTCCGGGTTGTTCAGGTAGCCGGACATCGTGTTGTGTCCGCGAATCATGATCTCCCCGATGGACAACTTGCCCCGGGGGAGCCGGTTCTTCTGCTCGTCCCAGATCTCGATGTCCACGCCCGGGATCGCCTTCCCGATGCTGTAAGGCTTACGGTCTCGAGGCATGTTGATCGTCGCCACGGGGCCAGATTCGGTCAGGCCGTACATCTCCAGGATCTGGACGCCGAATGTCTGCTCGACCTGGTCGATGATCTCGGCGGCGATAGCCGCCCCGGCCGATCCACAGAAGGCCAGCGTGGACGTGTCAAACGACGGGAGCGTCGGGTGGTTAAGCAACGAGTGGTACATCGTCGGGACGCCATGAATATGGGTGGCTCCCTCGGCCTGAAGGGTGTGCAGGACCTTCTCGGTGTCGAACTTGGGCAATAGCAGCACCGTCCCGCCGGCCCGCACTGTGGCGTTGAGGATCCCGGACAGGCCCAGGGCGTGGAACAGCGGCATGACCGCGATGATCTTGCTTGACGGGCCCATCTCGAACGCCTCGATGTGCGCACCGGCGTTCATATAGAGCTGGAAGTGGGTAAGTTGCACTCCCTTGGGCTTGCCGGTCGTGCCAGAGGTGTACAGGAGCACCACGGTGTCACCGGGGTCGCGCTGGACGAACGGGGCTGGGTCGGGCACCTCGTGGTCGGCCAACTCGGCGAAGGGCCGAACCACGACGCCATCGGGCACCGATGCGGGGAGATCACCGAGGATGAACACCGTGGCACCGCCGGCGTCGGCGGCCGCCTGTGCGGCCTCCCCCGCCGAGGCATCCACGGTGATGATGTGCTTGGCCGAAGCATTCTCCAGAACGTAGGACAGCTCGCCGGCCTTGTAGAGGGTGTTCGTCGGGATGACGACCCCTCCGGCCTTGATGATGCCGTGCAACGCGACGACGAACTCTGGGACGTTGGGCAACTGGAGCATGACCGCTCCGCCCGGAGCGAGCCCTGCCGCGATGAGCCCGGCCGCCACGGCGTCAGACCGGCGGTTCAGGTCCCCGTAGGTGATCCGCTCGGTGTCCGTGACGATGGCCTCATGCTGCGGGTCGCGCCGCGCTGAGTCCCGCAGGATCGAGGAGAGGTTGAAGGTCATGCGTCAGTCCTCCTGAGGTGAGTCGAGTGCCGATGCTAGGTCGCGCGTGAGCGCATCACAGAGGTGGTGCCGTCGTGAGAAATGCCGAAACCGATCAGATGGGGTTCTCCCAGCCCCACAGCCAGTCCACGTAGGAATAGTCGTCACTGGTGACTCCACGGAAGAGCTCGTTGCGCACCAGCGCACCTGTTCCGTCCAAGTGCCAGATGTCGCCCCAGACCCGAGCAGAGCGCTGGACGCGAGCCGTGCGCGGGGCCCGGAGGTCTTGGTATGCCGCGAGCGCCCGCGGCACCCCCGACCCATCGCCACCGACCGGGTCATGGGCTGCGAACAGTCCCGCCAACGCTGCCGCGTCCTCGATGGCCTGACAGGCCCCTTGGGCCAAGTATTGGAGCATCGGGTGGGCGGCGTCGCCGAGCAGGGCCGTTCGACCGTCGACCCAGTGAGCAACTGGGTCCCGGTCGAACGTAGGCCACCGGAAATTGCGCTGCAGGGCAGGCAGGGCCACCCGGACCGCCGGGCACATGTCCTGGAAGGCCGCGTCGAGTTCCTCAGGCCCGCCCCAGTCGGGGTTGCCGGTCCCGAAACTGGGGCTCTTGAAGACGGCCACCTGGTTGTAGAGGTCGCCGCGCCGAATCGGGTATTGCACGAGGTGCAGTCCTGGGCCCACCCAGGCTATGACCGTGTCCAGGTCGTGGGGGCGCTCGACCTGCTCGATGGGCAGGGCACCGCGGTATGCGACATAGCCCGAAGCGACCGGCTCGGCCGCGCCATGCAGCGACGCGCGAAGCGTGGAACGTAGGCCATCGGCCGCGATGACGGCGTGCGCGGCATACTCGCTTCCGTCGGCACAGGTGACGCGGACCTCATCGCCAACCGTCACCGAAGTGCACACGTCCTTGCCAGTCTCTAGGGCAACCCCGACGTCCTGGCAAGCCCGCAACAGGATGTCCAGCAGATCATGTCGGTGCACGACGACATACGGCGCGCCGAAGGACCGCACGAACCGGTCCCCCAAGTCGGCCGAGACCAAACCCTCACCCGAACGGGCATCGGCGATGACCAACCGCGCCGGAGTCACCCCCGCCTCGATGACCGAGTCGAGCACTCCGAGCTCGCGAAGCACCTTCGTGGCGTTGGGAGCCAGCTGCAGCCCTGCGCCCACCTCAGCAAAGCGGTCGGCCCGTTCAAGGACTCGAACCGAACGACCACGACTGGCCAGAGCCAGGGCCACCGAGAGACCGCCGATTCCGCCGCCCACGACGACGACGTCGCGCCCCGCTACGGACGATCCCTCGCTCACCGCACGCCTCCTTGCCAATGGGTTGACAGTTACACTCTAGAAAGGTTGAGATTGTCAAGGAATGGACGTCCCCAGGGTTTTCCTTCATGTGGAATCGAGGCGAGCCGACCTGGTCCCCCGAGACCGTTGGGCGCGTTGCGCCGGCCGCTTGGCGCGGTCGGTCACGGCATCGCCCCTTGACTGACGTCATTCATCCAGCCCGGGAGACACGCTCACTTGCTACGGTGGCCCGATCCGGCCTGGTTCCCAGGCACACGTCGGCGTGTCCACAGGAGGTCGTAGGTGCGGGCCAGCCAACTCACCGCGTTTGACTCCTCGTTCCTGGCTCTGGACACCCAGGTCAGTGTCGGTCATGTCACGCTCTTGGCCCTGCTGGACCGCGCGGTCAGCCCGGACGAGTTGTTTCATCAGATCGAGTCACGCCTACATCTGGCGCCTCTACTGCGGCGCAAGCTCCGCTCGCCCGCCCTGGTCGTCGGCCGCCCCTGGTGGGTCGATGACCCAGAGTTCGACCTTGACGAGCATCTGCGTTTCCTCGACCTGGGCGGCAGCGCCGGCGCGACGGACGTGCACGATGCCGCAATCCGTTTCTCCCAGGAGCACCTGGATCGATCCCGGCCACTATGGGAACTGCTGCTCATCGGCGGCCTGGCCGACGGCACGGGCGCGATGGTCTCCAAGATCCACCACTGCGCGGTGGACGGGGTGGGCAAGCGCGACCTGCTCTCCCTTCTCTTCGGCACCGAGCAGAGCCTGGACCCGCACCGTCGCTGGCGACCGGACGCCGGACCGGGTCAGCTCTCCCGGTTCGCGCATCGGCTGACCGAGGCAACCGAACGAACGAACGCGGCCCTGCGCCTTGAGGTCCAGGCGGTCACCGCGGCCCCAGCGGCTGTCCTCAAGGCCACCAGAGACACAGCCACTTGGCTGGCCAACTCCATGGAACGGCTGGTCGAACACGACGAGCCGGCCTCGACCCGGGATTGGGAGCGGGTCGGCAGCGCACCCAAGACCCCCTTTAACGCGGCCATCACCGCCAACCGGGCCTGGGCGTGGACGCCGATGCCGGTGGGGCCAAGTTCCCGGATTCGCCGGGCCACCGGCACGACGCTCAACGACGTCCTCATGGCCGTGACTGCCGCCGCCCTGCGTGGATGGCTGGCCGAGAACGACGCCCTGCCTGAAGATCCCCTGGTGGCCATGGTGCCGATGTCCATTCGCGGCCAAGGCCGCAGCGTCGGAAGCAACCAGATCATGCTCACGCTGTGCCCGCTGCCCACCCACCTGGCCGACCCGGTGGCGCGCCTGGAGTTCGCCCACGCGGCGATGGCCCACGCCAAGGAGTCGCCAACCTATCCCCCGACGCTCATGTCCGATGTCGCGGCGGTGGCCGGCCCAACGATCACCCAGCTGCTCACCCAGGCCGCCGCCGTCATCCGCCTGGCGGACAAGGTGGCCCTGCCGTTCAATCTCATGGTCTCCAACGTCCCGGCCCCGGCCCGGGAGTTCGTCGTCGGCCGCGGAGCAAGGGTCACGGGGACCTTCCCCTTCCCGCCACTTAGCGACGGGATGGGACTGACCGTGTGCACGCAGGGCTACCCGGGAGCGCTGGACATCGGCATCGGCTCCTGTCCCGATTTGCTCCCCGACCCGTGGCGGGTTCGTGACCTGCTCGTCGAGGCACACGAGGAACTCGTCGAAGCGACACCCGACTAACACCTTCGGGTGCGTGGCAGGGTGAGCTGGCGCGGCGAGCGCTCAGTGCGCCGCGAATCGGCCTTGTGCGGCGCGGATCCGGGCCACCCGTCGCCGGGCGAGCACCTGGTCCAGAGCGAAGCGCGACTCGGCGGTATCCCCGACGAGGCGGCGTTGCAACGCCGCCGTCGCCGTGACTCGGCGGATGGTCAGGGGGGTGAAGCCAAGGCGGGCGAAAAATCGGTTGGCGTCTCGAATCGCCGACGGGACGCTGCAGGCCACCTGCTCGGCACCGTGCCGGTCGGCGAACGTGGCAATGGCTGACATCAGAGCCCGAGCTACGCCCCTCTTGCGGGCGTCTTTGGTGACATAGAGCTGGTCGACCGAGATGCACGCGGACTCACTGAAGGGATTGAGTGAGCAATCGCTCAGGACCGCATAGCCAACCGGAGCACCGTCAACGAAGGCGGCAAAGGCGATGACCTCTGGCCGGGTCAGCGCAGCCCGGACCACCTCGGGGGTCACCCGTCGTAGCCCCATCTCACCGGGCGCTCGTTCGTCGCGCTGCTGGGCCCACAATTGGCAGACCGCATCAATGGAGCGCTCGTCGACTCGGCGAACCACAGCCTGGGGAGTTGACACCGACGTCCTTCCTCGCGTGTGCATCCGGCGTTATCCCCTGACCGGCAACCGGGCCCCCACGGCCCTGTGGGAACGACTCTAACGCGCCGAGGGTGAAGCCCGAAACCCTGCGACCAGACTCAGCTCACTGGGCCGGCACCCGGATGAGACGGTGCGTCCCCCGCCCTCGGCACCAGGCCTAGGGTGGAGCGCGTGAACCTCGGATTCCCCGGTCTTGGAACGGTGATCAATGTCGCCACGGTCGTCCTCGGTGCACTGTTGGGCATGTGGGTGGGCCACCGCTTGCCCGAGCACACCAGGTCGGTGGTGACCGACTGCCTGGGGCTGACCACCCTGTTGGTCGCGGCCCTGTCCGCGGTGTCGGTCACCGACTCGGCGTTGCGGTCAGCGGTGGGCGCTGGCGTCCCCGTCCTCGTGGTGCTGGGGTCCCTGCTCATCGGGTCGATCACGGGCTCGATGCTGCGGATCGAACAGCGGCTGGCCGGGTTGGCCGGAGTCATCCACGAACAACTGGCCCGACGACGCTCGCGCACCGCGGGTGAGAACGCTTCCCCCGAAGGCGACAGTGCCGCTCAGTATGCCGCGCGGGAACGATTCATCGAGGGCTGGCTCAGTGCCTCGCTGCTGTTCTGTGTCGGGCCGCTGACGATCCTGGGCACGCTGTCGGACGGTCTCGGGAGGGGCATCGACCAGTTATCGCTCAAAGCGGTGCTGGACGGGTTTGCCGCGCTCGCCTTCGCATCGTCCTTCGGCGTCGGAGTGCTGCTCTCAGCCGTGTCCGTCGGCGTGGTCCAGGGCTCGTTGACCGTCCTCGGGGTCGTGCTCGGCTCGCTGCTGCCCGAGGCTCACATCGCTGCGCTCACCGCCACGGGGGGTCTGATGTTGGTGGGAATCGGCTTGCGTCTGCTGCGGATTCGCGAGGTTCCGGTGGGTGACATGCTCCCTGCACTGCTCGTTGCGCCGATTCTCACCCAAGTGATCGTTGCAGTTCGCTAGCTCTTGCTCGGCAAGCCGTCGATGACCAACGTGGCGACGTCCTTCATTGACAGCCGTCGGTCCATGGCAGTCTTCTGGATCCATCGGAAGGCGTCCGGTTCGGTGATCTTGAGCTGAGTCATCAGCAGGCCCTTGGCCCGGTCGACACGTTTTCGGGTCTCCAACCGATCGGCGAGGTCGGCGATCTCGGACTCCAGCGTCCGCAGCTGTGACCACCGGCTGGCAGCCACCTCGATCGCGGGGATGAGATCGGCAGCCGTGAACGGCTTGACGACGTAGGCCATCACCCCTGCCTCGCTGGCCCGTTCGACGAGTTCCTTCTGCGAGAAGGCAGTGAGCATGACCACGGGGGCCAGGGACTCCCGACCGATGACGGCGGCGGCGCTGATGCCGTCCAGAACGGGCATCTTGACGTCCATGAGCACCAGGTCCGGGCGGCACTCCCGGACCAGGTCGATTGCTGTTTCCCCGTCGCCGGCCTCACCGACGACCAGGTAGCCCGCCTCGGCCAGCATCTCGACGAGGTCCATTCGGATGAGCGCTTCGTCCTCGGCGACGACGATCCGCCTTGCTCCGTCCACGTCGGGCGACGGTGTCGGAGCGGTCTGAGGGGTCTGGGAGCTCATGCCGGCAATCCTATCCAGCGCCCTCCCACACCCGCCCGACGTCCGGCGGGCGGGCGGCATACCGGCGAGATGGGTGCCGGGAGGGGGAGTCGAACCCCCACGCCCTTTCGAGCAGAGCATTTTGAGTGCCCCGTGTCTGCCATTCCACCACCCCGGCAGGGTGCCCAGAAAGCATACCCAACTCAGCGCGACTCGCCGACCCGGCCTAGTGGATCGGCGGCGGCGCCGGGCTTGGGTGGGCATGAGAGTGGAAGTAGGGGTTGGCGTGCCCCGTATCCCCCGCGACTCGCAACACGCGCATCATGTTCGTCGACCCGGGGATTCCCGGCGGCGACCCCGCCACCATGACGATGAGGTCACCCTCGACGCATCTGCCCTCGGCGAGCAGGCTCTGTTCGACCTGCTCGGCCATCTGGTCGGTGTGCTCCACGCTCGGGCCGAGGTAGGTCTCGATGCCCCAGACCAGGGCCAGCTGGCTGCGAGTGGCAGGGCTGGACGTAAACGCGAGCATCGGAATTTTGGACCGGAACCGAGCCAGCCGCTTGGCCGAGTCACCGGTCGAGGTGAATGTCACCAGGTATTTCGCGTTGATGAGTTCGCCCACTTCGTATGCCGCCAGCGTCACCGCACCCCCGATGGTCCTCGGCTGTCCCGTGAGGGCGGCCAGCCGCTCCAGACCGTGTTCTTCGGTGTTCTCGATGATTCGGGCCATGGTGCGTACGGCGTCAATGGGCCAAGCGCCGACGCTCGTCTCGCCAGAGAGCATGACCGCGTCCGCGCCGTCGAGGATGGCGTTGGCGGCGTCGCTGGCCTCGGCCCTGGTCGGCCGGGAGTTCTCGATCATCGACTCAAGGACCTGGGTGGCGACGATGACCGGCTTGGCCCGGTTGCGGGCCAACTCGACGGCCCGCTTCTGCACCAGAGGCACCTGTTCCAAGGGGAGTTCGACACCCAGATCGCCGCGAGCCACCATGAGGCCGTCGAAGACCTCAAGGATCTCCGGCAAGTTCTCCACAGCCTGCGGCTTCTCGATCTTGGCGATGACCGGTAGCCGAACCCCGACCTCGTCCATGATCGCGTGGACGTCCTCGATATCGGCTGCGGACCGGACGAAGGACAGCGCGACCATGTCGGCACGCAGCATCAGGGCCCAGCGCAGGTCGGCCTTGTCCTTCTCCGACAATGCGGGCACGCTCACCGCGACGCCGGGGAGATTGATTCCCTTGTTGTTCGAGATGATCCCGCCTTCGATCACCTCGGTCTCGATGTCGGTCGCAGACACCAACACCGCACGCAAGGTCACCTTGCCGTCGTCGATGAGCAGCAGGTCACCGGCCCGCACATCCCCGGGCATCCCGGCATACGTCGTGCTCACCTGAGTGCGGTCACCTGGGACATCTCGGGTTGTGATGACGAAGCGATCGCCCACCTTGAGGGAGACCGGTCCGTCGGCGAATCGTCCGGTGCGGATCTTGGGCCCCTGGAGATCAACGAGAACCCCCACGGATCGGCCAGTCTCGTCGGACGCCTGACGAACCGCTCGATAGACCTTCTCGTGAGCGGAGTACTCCCCGTGCGACAGGTTGAGCCGAGCAATATCCATCCCGGCCAGGACGAGGTCCCGGATCCGGCCGGGGCTGGATGTCGCCGGCCCGAGAGTGCAAACGATTTTAGCGCGACGCATGTCGAGCAACCTTAGAGGTAGGTGACCCGGGGCCGCGCATTCCGCGCCGACCCCGGCTGCGTGGACGAATCCTCAGACCGTGACCGGTCGGTCGGTCGGGTTGATCGGTCGGGGCAACTGGCTCATCGAGCCGGTCAGCCAAGCGTCGACCCCATGCGCTGCGGATCGGCCCTCGGCAATGGCCCAGACGATGAGGGACTGGCCCCGTCCCGCGTCCCCGGCGACGAACACTCCAGGGACGGAGGTCATGTAATCCCGATTCCGCACGACGTTGGACCGCTCGTCGAGGTCCACCCCCAGCTGTTCGAGAAGACCGCTCCCCTGGGGACCCAGGAAGCCCATCGCCAACAGGACCAGCTGGGCGGGCACTTCCCGCTCGGTCCCAGGTATCGGAGCGAGTCGACCGTTCTCGACGGCGACGTCGGTGACTCGCAGCGCCCGGACCGAGCCCGTCCCGTCGCCGACGAACTCGACGGTGGACACGGCATACACGCGCTCGCCGCCCTCCTCGTGCGCGCTGGCGACCCGGAAGATCATCGGGTAGGTCGGCCACGGCTGTCCCGCCGGACGGTCCTGAGGAGGCTGGGGCAGGATTTCCAAGGAGGTCACCGACCGTGCGCCTTGGCGCAATGCGGTGCCGATGCAGTCAGCGCCCGTGTCGCCGCCGCCGATGACGACGACATCCTTACCGGTCGCGAGGATCTGCCCATGGACCGTCTGCCCCAGCGCGGCCCGGTTGCCTTGGGGGAGATAGTCCATCGCCTGGTGTATGCCGTGCAGCTCGCGCCCCGGGACACTCAAGTCACGGGGAACCGTCGCCCCGATCGCTAGGACGACGGCGTCATAGCGGGCCCGCAGCGCCTCGCCGGTGAGGTCATCCCCCACCGAGATGCCGGTGCGGAACCGGGTCCCTTCGCCTTCCATCTGGGCGATCCGCCGGTCCAGGACATCCTTCTCCATCTTGAACTCGGGAATGCCGTATCGCAGCAGCCCACCAGCTTTGTCGGCCCGCTCGAACACCGCGACGGTGTGACCCGCCCGGGTGAGTTGCTGGGCGGCAGCCAGCCCGGCCGGTCCGGATCCCACGACGGCGACGGTCTTGCCAGACAGCCGCTCGGGTGCTTGCGGGAGGACTCCGCCCCACGCGAAGGCTTGGTCGATGATGCTGACCTCGACCTGCTTGATCGTCACGGCTGGCTGGTTGATCCCCAGGACGCAGGCCGTCTCGCACGGCGCCGGACACAGCCGCCCGGTGAATTCGGGGAAGTTGTTCGTCGCGTGCAGGCGCTCGATGGCATCGCGCCAGCGACCCTTCCACGCAAGATCGTTCCACTCAGGGATGAGGTTTCCCAACGGGCAACCGGTGTGACAGAACGGGATTCCGCAATCCATGCACCGGCCTGCTTGCCGCTGGAGCTGAGTGAGGTCCTGCGGTTCATACACCTCTCGCCAGTCCTGGAGACGAATCGGGACCGGCCGTCGGGCCGGCAGTTCGCGCTCACGAGTGGTGAGAAAGCCCTGGGGGTCAGCCACGGGATGCCTCCATGATCCGGTTCCACACCTGCGTGCCGTCCACGTCCAGGCCCTCGGCCTGGGCTCGTGCGCGCACGTCGATGACCCGCTGGTAGTCGCGCGGGACGATGACGGTGAATCGGGATTGCTCTTGCTCCCAGTTGGCCAGGAGCCGGGCCGCGACGGCCGACTCGGTCCACTGGTGATGTGCCTCAAGGATCTCGCGGACAGCCCCGATGTCCTCGGGCCGTAGCGGCGCTAGATCGACCAACTCGGTGTTAACCAGGTCTGCCCGAAGGTCCAGGACGTAAGCGAGCCCACCGGACATGCCAGCCGCGAAGTTGCGTCCGGTCGTGCCGAGCACGACGACCCGCCCGCCGGTCATGTATTCGCACCCGTGGTCACCGACGCCTTCGACGACGGCTGTCGCGCCCGAGTTGCGGACGCAGAACCGCTCGCCCGCCCGGCCGCGCAGGTAGATCTCGCCCGAGGTCGCGCCGTAACCGATGACGTTTCCAGCGATGACGTTCTGCTCGGCCTTCAGCGGGGCGCTGCGGTCGGGCCGCACGACGAGCCGACCGCCGGACAGTCCCTTGCCGAGGTAGTCGTTGGTGTCGCCGACCAGCCGCAAGGTCACCCCGGAGGGCAGGAACGCCCCGAAGGACTGACCCCCCGAGCCAGTAAGGGTGAACTCGACGGTGCCGTCGGGCAGGCCGTGCGGGTGTGCCTTGGTCACCGCATACCCGAGCATGGTGCCGACGGTGCGGTTGACGTTGCGGACTGCCAGCGACCCGCGGACCTGCTCTCCGTTGTCGATGGCCGGTCGGGCGAGGGCGAGGAGTTGGTTGTCCAGCGCCTTCTCCAGTCCGTGGTCCTGCACCACGCTCTGGTATGCCGTTCCCCCGCTGGGGTCGGCGACCTCGGCCAGGATGGGGCGCAGGTCCAAGCCGCTGGCCTTCCAGTGCGAGATCGCCCGGTCGGTCACCAGTGAGCCGACCTGGCCGATCGCCTCCCGCAGAGTGCGGAAGCCGAGCTGGGCGAGGTGTTCACGGACCTCTTGGGCGATGTACTCGAAGAAGGTCTCGACGAACTCGGGCTTGCCAGAGAAGCGCGCGCGCAGCTCGGGGTTCTGCGTTGCCACCCCGACCGGGCAGGTGTCCAGGTGGCACACCCGCATCATCACGCAGCCGCTGACCACGAGCGGGGCCGTCGCGAACCCGAACTCCTCGGCGCCCAGCAGAGCGGCGACGATGACGTCCCGACCCGTCTTGAGCTGGCCGTCGGTCTGCACGACGATCCGGTCGCGCAGGCCGTTGAGCCGCAGAGTTTGCTGGGTTTCGGCCAGCCCGAGCTCCCACGGCGCGCCCGCGTGTTTGAGCGAGGTGAGTGGAGAAGCTCCCGTGCCGCCGTCGTGACCGGAGATGAGAACGACATCGGCGTGTGCCTTGGAGACACCCGCCGCGACCGTGCCGACGCCCACCTCGGAGACGAGCTTGACGTGGATCCGTGCCGACGGGTTGGCGTTCTTGAGGTCGTGAATCAGTTGCGCGAGGTCTTCGATGGAGTAAATGTCATGGTGCGGCGGGGGGCTGATCAGACCAACACCAGGCGTGGAGTGCCGAGTCTTGGCCACCCACGGGTAGACCTTGGTGCCGGGGAGTTGGCCGCCCTCGCCCGGCTTGGCGCCCTGAGCCATTTTGATCTGGATGTCATCGGACTCGGTGAGGTAGAGGCTGGTCACCCCAAATCGTCCGGAGGCGACCTGCTTGATCGACGACCGTCGGGCGGGGTCGAGCAGCCGGTCCTCGTCCTCGCCGCCCTCACCCGTGTTGGACTTGCCGCCCAATCGGTTCATCGCGATGGCCAGGGTCTCGTGGGCTTCCTTGCTGATTGACCCGTAGGACATCGCCCCGGTCTGGAAGCGTTTGACGATCTCGCTGATCGGCTCGACCTCATCGATGTCGATCGGCGCCCGACCGGTGCTGGACGCGTCGGCGAAGTCGAACAGGCCGCGCAGAGTCATCAGCCGCTCGGACTGTGCGTTGACGCGCGCGGTGTATTGCTTGAAGACGTCGTACCGCCGCTGCCGGGTGGAGTGCTGCAGCCGGAAGACCGTCTCGGGATCGAACAGGTGCGGCTCGCCCTCGCGACGCCATTGGTATTCGCCACCGACCCAGAGGGTGCGGTGCGCCTGGTGGATCCCTTCCGGCGGATAGGCGACGGCGTGCCGCGAGGCCGACTCGGCGGCCACGACATCCAGGCCCACCCCGCCCAGTTGCGAGACTGTGCCTGTGAAGTAACGGTCGACGAGATCATGGGAGAGGCCGATGGCCTCGAACACTTGCGCGCCACAGTAGGACGCAACCGTGGAGATCCCCATCTTGCTCATCACCTTGAGCACACCTTTGCCCAACGCCTTGATGAGGTTGGCCACGGCCTTCTCCGGTGTGACACCGGTGAGCGTGCCACTGCGGACCATGTCCTCCACGGTCTCCATCGCCAAGTAGGGGTTGACCGCAGCCGCTCCGTAGCCGATGAGCAGAGCAACGTGGTGGACCTCCCGGACGTCGCCGGCCTCGATGAGGAGACCGACCTGCGTCCGCGTCTTCTCCCTGATGAGGTGGTGGTGGACGGCCGAGGTGAGCAGCAGTGACGGGATCGGGGCCAGGTCACGGTTGGAGTCCCGGTCGGACAGTACGACGAAGCGAACCCCCCGAGCGATCGCGGCAGACACCTCGGCGAAGATCTGCTCGATCCGGGCTGCCATGGCCTCTGCACCGCCGTTGACGGCATACAAGCCCTTGACGACGTGGGTGGCATAGCCGGGCAGGTCGCCGTCCGCGTTGATCCGGACGATCTTGGCCAGTTCGTCGTTGTCGATGACCGGGAAGGACACGACAACCTTTCGCGCGTGCGCTGGGGTGTCAGCCAGGATGTTGCTCTCTGGGCCGATGACCTGGCCGAGCGAGGTGACCAGCTCCTCCCGGATGGCGTCCAGGGGCGGGTTGGTCACCTGGGCGAACAACTGAGTGAAGTAGTCGAAGATCATCCGAGGGCGGCTGGAAAGCACGGCGATGGGCGAGTCGGTGCCCATCGACCCGAGCGCCTCACCGCCGGTCTTGGCCATGGGGGCCAAGACGATCCGAAGTTCCTCTTGCGTGTAACCGAAGGTCTGCTGCCGTCGGGCCACTGACTTGGCAGTGTGGATGATGTGCTCCCGCTCCGGCAGATCGTCCATCTCGATGTTCCCGGCGTGCAACCAGTCGTGATAGGGCGCAGCGGCCGCCAACTCCGCCTTCACTTCGTCATCGCTGACCAGGCGCCCGTTCTCGGTGTCGACAAGGAACATCCGGCCCGGCTGCAGTCGGCCCTTGCGGACCACTTTGGCCGGGTCCAGGTCCAACACACCTGTCTCGGAAGCCAGCACGACCAACCCGTCGTCCGTCACCGAGTAGCGCCCCGGACGTAGCCCATTGCGGTCCAGCACGGCGCCGATGAGGGCGCCGTCGGTGAAGGTGACGCATGCCGGGCCGTCCCACGGCTCCATGAGGTTGGCGTGGTAGGCATAGAAGGCGCGCCGAGCAGGGTCCATCGAGGCGTGGTTCTCCCATGCCTCGGGGATCATCATGAGGACCGCGTGGGGCAGTGACCGACCGCCGAGGTGGAGCAGTTCGAGGACTTCGTCGAACGACGCCGAGTCCGAGGCGCCGGGGGTACAGATCGGGAAGAGCCGGCCCAGATCACCGGGAATCAGGTCGGTGGCAAGCATCGACTCGCGGGCCCGCATCCAGTTGCGGTTTCCCTTGACCGTGTTGATCTCGCCATTGTGCGCGATGAGCCGGTAGGGGTGGGCCAACGGCCACGACGGAAAAGTGTTCGTCGAGAACCGGGAGTGGACGAGGGCAAGTTCGGTCTCGAAGCGCGGGTCGGACAAGTCGGGGAAGAACGGCTCGAGTTGTCCGGTGGTAAGCATCCCCTTGTAGACCAAGGTCCGCGCGGACAGGGACGGGAAGTAGACCCCAACCTCACGCTCAGCCCGCTTGCGCAGACAGAAGGCCAACCGATCGAGGTCAATGCCCGCGCGGCCTTCGGTGGACTCCACGAAGACTTGGGCGAAGAACGGCATAACCGCGCGGGCCGAGTCGCCCACCAGCTCAGGAGTCACCGGCAGCTCGCGCCAGCCGATGATTCGCAGGTTTTCCTGTCCGGCAATGTCGGTGATTCGCTCGACCGCCAGAGCCCGCTCGGCCTCGCTCGTTGGCAGGAAGGCAGTGCCCACGGCATACCGGCGCGGGGCCGGAAGCGGCAGGCCGGTGACCTCGCGCAGGAATCGATCCGGGATCTGGGTGAGTATGCCCGCCCCGTCGCCGACCCGAGGGTCGGCACCCGTGGCACCACGGTGATCCAGGTTTCGCAGCGCCGTCAGGGCAAGTTCAACGATGTCGTGACCAGCCGTCCCGCGCAGCGTGGCCACCATGGCCACCCCGCATGCGTCATGCTCGAAGTCCCGCCGGTACAGCCCGACGTCATCGGGCAGAGCCGAAAAGGGAATACGCGGATGCGACATGGAGCCTCACCGTCCTGGACAGGCGTCCCTGCGGGACGCGGATGACGCGGCTGGACGGCGATGGCCAGCCCGGCAAGGATAGCGAACCGGGATTCTGTCCTACAGTTTGATACGGATCATTCCGCATTCCGAGACAACGGCTCTTCTGGGCCAGCCTCAGTCGCCGCTGGCGCTTGCCCACACCGACGGTAGAGCCACCATCCCAAGACGATGACCAGGCCGGAGACCCAGGTGTTGACCCGCAGCCCGAGGATGCGGTTGGCATCGTCGGTGCGGATGAGTTCGATGACGAACCGTCCCAGTGGATAGCCGACGACGACGAAACCTGCGAAGACCTGGCCGGGCCGGAAGGTGCGCCGGCGCTCCCTCCACAGCAGGAAGGCGGCCACGCCGAGGCACCACAGCGCCTCATAAAGGAAGGTCGGGTGGAACACTCCCTTGAGGATGGGCGTGCCCACGGCATCGAGCACCGCGTGCCCGGCCGACGAATCCCATTCATGGATTCGCAGGCCCCACGGAAGATCGGTCGGTGGACCGTAGATCTCGTTGTTGAACCAGTTACCCACGCGGCCGAGCGCCTGAGCAACCAAATAGCCGGGCGCCGCGGCATCCACAAAGTCGGCAAACCGCACGCGGTGACGGCGGCAACCCAGCCACGCGCCGAGCGCCCCCAGAGCTACGGCCCCCCAGATGCCGAGGCCACCCTCCCAGATCTTGAGGGCGTGCCACGGCGTGCCACCCTCCCCGAAATAGGGCTGCGGCGTGGTGATGACGTGATAGATCCGGCCACCAATGATGCCGAAGGGGACGGCCCACGCCGAGACGTCCAGCACCTGCCCCGGCGTGCCACCACGCGCGACGAGGCGGCGCTGGGTCAGCCATACCGCGACGACGATGCCGGCAAGGATCGACATGGCATATCCACGCACTGGGAAGGGCCCGAGCCACCACACACCGGTGGTCGGGCTGGGAATCTCGGCCGCCAGGCTGACCCACGACCCCGGGTATGCCGCGGTGATCATCGGCCCCCGGCCTTGACTGCGGCGTGGAACCCGGCACCGTCCAGACCGGCCAAGTTGAGTTGTTTGCCGTTGACCAGTGCGGTGGGCGTCCCTGTGACACCGGATCGTTCGGAGTTGCCTTCCAGGGCAGCCACGTGCGCGCCGTACGTCAGCCCCGCCTGGCAGGTCTTCCAGGCGGCCAACCCGGTCCCGGAGATCCCGACCGCCTGGGCGAATTCGGTCAGGCGAAGGTCGGTGAATCCGTCACCCTCCCGAGCCGGCTGGCCGGCATACATCGCGCTGGTGAAGGTGAGGAACTTGCCCTGGTCCGCGGCACAGAAGGCGGCGTTGGCGGCCCGCACCGACGAGTCGTTGCGCAGATTGCGGTCCAAGAAGGTCATGGTATGGACGACAACCTTGGCCCCGTTGTTCTTGGCCAGGGCGGCCACGGCCGCGCCAAAGACCTGCTCGAAGTGGCCACAGATCGGGCACTGCGGGTCCTCGTAGATGTCCAGGGTCGGCACCCCTGGGGGAGCCGTCGGATTGATGACCATCGGCCCACCGAATCCGGTGGCTCCGCGCGGAACTGGCCCGACGGTCGGGACGGGGGCCGGGCTAGCAGCCGGCGCTGCGGCGCTGGCCTTCGCGGGCGGAGATACCGCCGCAGGCTGTGACGCGATCGGTGCCGACGCTGCGCCCGCCGCCGAATTCACCGCCGGTGCCCGGCCCGTCGCCTGGCCGAGCAGAAAGGCAACGGCGACTGCGAGGACGGCAACGGCAGCGACCAAGGCGCCAACGACACCGTTTCGCGACCCTTTACGCGCAGGGGCCGCAACGTCGCTCCTCGAGGGGGCCGCGCCGATGAAGGGATCGCTGTGCTGGGTCGGCGGGGACGGCTGGGAAGACGAGGATTCGGACGAGTCCTGAAGCGACATGCCGGCATTCTCCCCTACCGCCGCCAACGGCTACTTCGTGGCCGCCTTGACCGCGGCGGCAAGCTCGTCGACGTTGCCGGTGAGGCTGAGCTTGGCCCCGTTGAGCTGGAGCGTCGGAGTGCCCGTCACGCCGGACTTGAGCGCTGCCTCGGCGGTGGCAGCGGCATGAGCCTTGTACGTCTTGTCCTTGACGCAGGTCTGCCACGTCGGGAGGCTGCCCACCTTGGCGCCGATCGCGAAAGCCTCAAGCTGGGTGTCGGTCCAGCCCACGCCTTCCTGCTGAGGTTGACCCGCGTAGACCGCGGTCATGTAATCGAGGAACTTGCCCTGATCCGCGGCGCAGTAGGCGCCCATGGCCGCGCGCATCGACGAGTCGTTCTTGAGGTTGGTGTCCAGGAAGGTCATCGTGTGCACGACGACCTTGGCCTTGTTGGACGTGGCCAACTCAGCGATCGCCGCGCCGTAGACCTTGTCCATCGATGCGCAGGCCGGGCACTGCGGGTCTTCGAAGACGGCCAGGACCGGCACCGAGGCCGGCGCGTCGGGGTTCACCACCATCGGTGCTCCCAACGCCGTCGCACCCTTGGGAAACGCCCCGCTCCCAGCGGAGTTCGCATTCGAGGTGACCGCTCCGATGACGATGGCGGCGATCACCGCCACGAAGACGAACGCGGCGATGCCGATCGCCAGCCCGCTACGGGAGCGTCGAGGGGCAGCGGCGGCGAGTTTGGCTGAGGCGTCTGGGCGCGGCATACCGACCATTCTCCCCCACCGGTGCGGGTGCCCGCGTCTGGCGCTCTCAGACCCGGTCGTCGAGGGCGTATGCCGTGCGCGGTCGCCGCACCAGCCAAGCGCCGGCAAGCAGCAGGGCCGCGTCGCGGCTGAGCTCCCAGGGGTAGGCCGTCTGCTCTGCGCCGATTTGGCCACCGCCGCCGAAACACCCACAGTCGATGGACAGGCCGCGCGCCCAGGCCGACGCGATCCCGACGACGAAGGCGAGCATGAGTAGGCTCCCCGCGATCGCCGCCGGGCGGGTGAACAGACCGATGACGAGCAGCAACCCCACGACGATCTCGATGACCGGCAGGGCGTAGCCCACATATCCGGCCACGTCGTAGGGCAGCAGCTGATAGGCGCGCACCGCGAGCGCCGACTGCCCAAGGTTGGTTACCTTGAGCGCTCCGGCGACCAGCAGCACCCCGCCAAGGACGAGCCGCAGCACCGTCCCCAGCAGGTCCAGCCGTCGGTCCCGGGTCATCCGCGTCCCTCACGCACCCCGGCGGCCAGTTCGCGGGTGAGGGCCTCCAGCGCCGGTATGCCGCCCTCCCCCAGCGCTCGCACGAGCGCCGACCCGACAATGACGCCGTCGGCGAACCGGGCCACATCGGCCGCTTGGGCCCGGGTCGACACGCCCAGCCCGACGCAGACCGGCAGGTCGGTGACCTCGCGGGTCGCAGCGACCACCGTCTCAGCAGCCGACCCGACCGTCTCACGGGTGCCGGTGACGCCCATCGTCGACGCGGCATACACGAAGCCGCGGCAAGCTCCGGTGGCGACGACGAGGCGCTCGGGCGTGGACGAGGGGGCGACCAGGAAGACCCGGTCTAGCCCGTTGGCATCCGAAGCGGCCAGCCACTGACCCGCCTCGTCGGGAATGAGATCCGGTGTGATGAGCCCGGAGCCTCCCGCCGCTGCAAGGTCGGCCGCGAACCGGTCCACGCCGCGCCGGAGCACGAGGTTCCAATAGGTCATGACGTATGCCGCCGCCCCGGTCGCGCTGATCGCGTGGACGGCGCTGAACACATCGTCGACCCGGGTGCCGCCGTCGAGGGCAGTCTCGGTGGCGCGTTGGATGACCGGGCCGTCCATGAGCGGGTCGGAGTAGGGCACCCCCACCTCGACGATGTCAGCGCCGGCCCGGGCCATGGCGACCATGGCTTCGATCGACCCCTCTACGGTGGGGAACCCCACCGGCAGGTAGCCGATCAGGGCGGCCCGACCCGCAGCCCGGCAGGCGGCCAACACCTGGGCGCCTGGGCTCAGACGCAGGGAGTGCGAGGTGGGGGTCACGGCATACCCTCCGCGTCGTCAAGCAGCCCGAACCAGCGCGCCGCGGTGTGCACGTCCTTGTCGCCCCGCCCGGACAGCGAGACGAGCAGCAGTGCGTCCGGGCCCAGCTCGCGGCCGACCGCCATGGCGCCCGCGAGAGCGTGCGAGGACTCGATCGCGGGGATGATCCCCTCGGTGCGACACAGCAGGCGGAAGGCCTCCATCGCCTCATCGTCGGTGACCGCCCGGTATTCCGCGCGTCCGGTCTCGAACAGATGCGCATGCTCCGGCCCGACCGAGGGATAGTCCAATCCGGCTGATACGGAGTGGGATTCGATGGTCTGACCGTCGTCGTCCTGCAGGACGTAGGTCGCCGCGCCATGCAGGACCCCGCGCGTCCCACCCGAGAAGCGGGCCGCGTGCCGTCCGCTGTCCACGCCTTCGCCGCCAGCCTCCAGGCCGATGAGCCGCACCGAGGGATCGAGCAGGAACCGGTGGAAGATGCCCATGGCGTTGGAGCCGCCGCCGACACAGGCGAGGACCGCGTCGGGCAACCGGCCGACCAGGTCGAGCACCTGGGCGCGAGCCTCGACACCGATGATCCGGTGGAAGTCGCGGACCATCTCGGGAAACGGGTGCGGGCCGGTCACGGTGCCCAGCACGTAGTGCGTGGAGTCGACGTTGGCGACCCAGTCCCGCAGTGCCTCGTTGACCGCGTCCTTGAGGGTCTGGCTGCCGTTGGTCACGGCGACGACCTCGGCGCCGAGCAGCCGCATCCGGGCGACGTTGAGCGCCTGCCGGCGGGTGTCGACCGCGCCCATATAGACCACGCACTCCAGGCCGAGCAGGGCCGCCGCGGTCGCCGTCGCCACGCCGTGCTGTCCGGCACCGGTCTCGGCAATGACCCGGGTCTTGCCCATCCGCTTGGCCAGCAGCGCCTGCCCGAGGACGTTGTTGATCTTGTGCGAGCCGGTGTGGTTGAGGTCTTCGCGTTTGAGGATGACTCGCGCACCGCCGCAGTGTTCGGCGAAGCGCGGCACCTCGGTGATGATCGACGGGCGGCCGGTATAGGTGCGGTGCAGCCGGTCGAGTTCGCCGACGAACTCGGGGTCGACGGCGGCCTTGCGGCGCACCTCGTCCAACTGCTCCAGTGCGGGGATGAGCGCTTCGGGGACGTAGCGCCCCCCGAACCCGCCGAAGCGACCCGCCTGCTCGCTCATCGCGCCTCTTCTCCTGTCTTCGCTGTGCTCGCCGACCCGTTCTCCCGTATGCCGCCCACCGGCACTCCCGCGAAGCTCGCCACCGCGCCGGTGGGGTCGCCACCGATGACCAGGGCTTCGCCCACCAGCACGGCGCGTGCGCCCTCGGCGGCATACCGGGCGACGTCGGCGACCCCACGGATCCCGGACTCCGCGACGGCCACCGCGCCGTCGGGGATGAGCGGGCGCAGCCGGGCGAACGCGTCCGGATCGACCTGGAGGGTCTTGAGGTTGCGCGCGTTGACGCCAATGACGCGGGCGCCGCTGGCAACCGCGCGACGGGCCTCATCCTCGTCGTGGATCTCGACCAGAGCGGTCATGCCCAGCGCTTCGGCCTGTTCGCGCATCGACAGCAGCTGCGCGTCGTTGAGGGCCGCGACGATGAGCAGGATGAGGTCGGCGCCGTGGGCTCGGGCCTCGACGATTTGATAGGGCTCGACCATGAAGTCCTTGCGCAGCACCGGGATCTGCACTGCGGCGCGGACCTCGTCGAGGTCGGCCAGCGAGCCTGCGAACCGGCGTCCCTCGGTGAGGACGGAGATCGCGGTGGCGCCGCCGGCGGCATACGCGCCGGCCAAGGCGGCAGGGTCGGGGATGTCCGCGAGCGCGCCCTTGCTGGGGCTCGCCCGCTTGACCTCAGCGATGACGGCGATGCCGGGGGCCGCGCGCAGCAACGCTGCTTCGGCGTCGAGCGCCGGGGGCCTAGCGGCGGCGCGCGCCTCAAGGTCGGCGCGGGAGGTGCGGGCGACGCGCTCGGTGAGGTCGGCACGCACCCCGGCAATGATGTCGTCCAGGACGCTGGACGAACCAGGGACGGTGGGTGTGGCGGGCACCGACCCAGGCTACGTGGTCGGGCTCAGAGCGGGGACAACCATGTCATCCCTGGGACGTTGCGCAAGATCCAGAATGCGACGATCGACACCCAGACCACCGTGATGACCCAGCCCGGGGCGAGCCGCAGCGGGGTTCCGGTGACCCGACGGTAGGTCCAGCGGTAGAAGCTCCACCCGATGTAGATCGCCGCGAGCGCGGCGAACGGGTTGCGCGCCAGGGCCGTTCCCACGTCGAGGTGCAGGAGGGCATGCAGGGCCCGCGCCGACCCGCACCCGGGGCACCAGAGGCCCGTGATGGCGAGGAACGGGCACGGCGGGTAGTGGCCGGCCACGTTGGGGTCGACGGCATACAGGTAGGCCGCCCCGACGGCGGAGCCCGCGGCGATGACCGCAGGCTGCACGAGGCCGCGCACCCCCATACCAACACGGGGGTACGCGGCCTCGGCTGCCATGACTGGTTCGGCTCAGCGAGTGGAGGCGCCGCTGGCCGCAATGACGAAGACGAACACCAGGTACAGGGCCACGCCCACGACGCCGGCGATAGCCGAGATGATCGACCACTTCTTGGCGGCTGCAGCTGCAGCGTGGGCGCCAGCCTGGTCACCCTGGGCCCACAGCGTGTTGACCTTGTTGGCCTGAATGATGGCGTAGATCCCGCCCGGCAGGCAGCACAGGACCGTGGCGAGGATGGCCAAGACGAGGTTGTTCTGCGGCGGCGGGCTCACCGGCGCGCCGCCATAAGGCATCCCGCCACCAGGACCCATGGGCGGCGGTGCGTCGCCGTAGCCCCCGGAACCGGGCGGCGGAGGAGGTGGGGTAGATCCGTACGACATGGCATAGCCTTTCTTGAGCATGACTGTGGGCGTCCCCGAATCGAGGCCGCGCCCACGACCTTATCGTCCGATACGGGTAGAGGCGATGTGAATCGCCCGTGCTACCACAGGTGCCCGAGATCGACCCGGGTCGAACGGGATCAGGAAACGCCGCTGTCGACCTGGCTGCGGCCCGGCTTCTGGACCCCGAACCCAGCCATCGCCAGCACCTTCCCGGCGATGACACCGACCAGCGCGAGCACGGCACCGGCGATGAACAGGCCGGTCGAGGTAATCACAACGGCCCAGGACATCACGACGGAGGCCACCATGAGGATGCCCACGCCGGTCCAGGCGGCGACGCTCTGCCCGTGGTTGTCGTGGTGGTCGTTTCCGGCCATCAGAGTCACTCCTTCTATGGCCGCCGAGGTCGGCGGGCACCCGTCATGGACTTGCTGGGGCCCATTGTGTCAGGTCCGTTCGTCGTCGTCCGCGCGGGTCGGGTCGTGTCCGTCGGTGAGGTCGTCCCAGGCGCTGCGTCGTTGCCCCCGGCTAGTGGCCGAATCGGCCTCTCGGTCGAATCGGGCCGACAGCCCGGCCCATCGTCGCGATGAGACGAGGGCCGCGACCGAGGCCACAGCACCGACAAGCGCCGCAGCCACGCCGATCCAGGCCCACGGACCGAGCTGTGCCGAGACCG